>NZ_CP019687.1:3777500-4077500 GCF_002003265.1 Paenibacillus larvae subsp. larvae | reverse complement strand
GGAGTCAATCAAACGCTCAACAATATGGGTTTGATTGTCCAAAGGAACTACTTTAACGCCAGGTTTACCAACAACTAAAAAGGCGATGGGGGTAATGGAAATTCCCCCTCCGCTACCACCGCCAAACGGCATAGCAACTTCAGATGTATGGGTTTGGGAACCGTCAGTCTTACGAACCTCTCTGGCGGCATTATCGGTAACAAACTGGCTTCCTCCGGCCGCAAATCCAAAGCCTACTTTACTGATCGGCATAATGACACTTCCGTCAGGGGTTTCCACAGGATCTCCGACAATGGTATTCACATCAACCATTTCCTTAATGTTTTCCATTGCCGTCTTCATGAGCCCTTGAATCGGATGATCCGACATATTGTTCTCCTCCTTGCAATTCTTCTTGGTGAAAAGGATGGAATATCAGCACTTATAATATGCCCTATGCAGACCTAAGCTATGTACTTTTGGAATATAATACTTTCCTCCAGATTTTCGGACCGCCCGGCACTTTTCTGATCCTGTTCAAAAGACGGATACAAGCCAGAATAACGGAACCTACCCGTACATGAGCCCCAATTTTTAGTTCTGTCATGAATTGGGTACGGTTATACAAAGGGTTTACCGATAAATCCGGGACGGTTTCAAGCCGGACCAAATTGACTGCAAATCCGACAAGTGTTGATTTTAATGCCCAAATGGCCCCCGTACAAATTGCTGTCTGAGGAGCATCTCCTACTCCTACATAACTGGTCCATCTCAAATCATTACAGTGAACCAGCTTAAGTGTTTGTTTAATCCATCCCTGCAAATCTACCGTTTTGTTAATCAAAAGTCTGGTTTTTAAAGAAAATCGTTTCAACCACTTTTTGTTGATGTTTTTTTCATTGTTTTTGCTGGTTTCCCTCTGTATCTGCCTGTCTACCTGTTTGGATTTCACATAAATGCCCTCTCGAATATTAACAAACTGAATAATCGGAATATGAATTTTTGTTTTAACTAATCCGTATAATCCTTTTATTTCAATTGTCAGATTATCGTTATCCTGTAATTTTGTAAACGAAATAGTACCATAAACACGGCTAAAACAAATGGCCGTAAAAGCCAGGATGCCGATCCCCGCCAGAATTATCAGGCAGTTTACTATCCAGTGCCATATAACCATGGTCCAAAGCCTCCGGTATTAACCAAATTCATGTAACAACGGTTAGTATGACCCATTTGAATAAAGACATGCAAAAAAAGGCAGTTCTGTTCTCTATCCCGGTTACATTTAGAAAACGCGGTATCCCTAAAGGGACGACCGCGTTCTTCTTCTTGATGTGAATATTCAAATATCATTTGGTTCTTTAATAGAAGACTGTGCTGTCCCGGCAGATTCATCAAAAGAAAGCTGTTCCTCTTCTTCAAATTTATCAAACAGCAGCCGCGCTTCCTCTTCAAGATCAAAACCGTCGTTAATGGTACCCGCTTCCGGCAAATCGTGAATAGAACCAAGCCCAAAGTACTCCAGAAATTTTTTGGAGGTTCCATACAGAATCGGTCTTCCGATAGCTTCAGCTCTTCCTGATTCCTCGATAAGTTCCTTAGCCATAAGGGTATGTAAAGCACGGTCACATTTTACCCCGCGGATCTCCTCAATTTCAACACGGGTGATAGGCTGCTTATATGCAATGATAGAAAGGGTCTCAAGAGCTGCCTGGGACAATGTAGACCTTGACGGAGTATAAGCCAGACGTTCAAAATAAAGGGCATGTTCCGGTAAAGTAGTGCATTGATAGCATCCCGCCACCTCAACAATTTGAATTCCCCTCTCACTTTCCTGCAAATCCTGCTTCAGTTCTTCGATTAAATCCCGTAAAGTGGATTCATCCTGATCCAGAACTTCTGCAAGCTGTTTCACAGTTATTCCTTCATCGCCCGATACAAAAATAAGTCCTTCAATAACGGATTTCATCTGTTGGTAATTCAGCATGAAGTCCCTCCTCTCTTGATTTAATCATGATGTCGTCAAAAAGGTGATATTGGAAACATTGAATACGTTTTATTTTCATCAATTCAAGCAAAGCCAAAAAAGTAACTACAAGATCCTCGCGGGTCATATGAACATCAAACAGATCGGAAAACATCATGGTGCCACCTTGAACAGCAAGGTTTCCAACCACTTCCTTCATACGGTCTTTGACTGATATCTCATCCCGCTGAATCTTTGCTACAGAGTTCCGGTGAACCATCTTTCGAAACGTCCGCTGAAAAGCCAGTACCAAGTCACCGATTTCTAGCCCTTTAACCGGATTCTCCTGTTTTTCCGGCAGAAAAGGGCTCAGATCTTCAGGCTCTCTCGTATAAACCAGGCTTCTCTCCACTTCTTTTTCCCTTAGCACATCAGCAACTGCTTTAAACTTCCGGTATTCCACAAGTTTTTGCACCAGTTCAGCCCGCGGGTCCATCTCGTCCTCCTGGTAATAATCAAAATCCATTTCGATTTCAGGAGGCTTAGGAAGCAGCATTTTGCTTTTAATGGATAGAAGAGTAGCAGCCATGACTAAAAATTCGCTTGTTACTTCAAGCTCCAGTTCCTGCATAGCTTGTACGTACTCAAGATACTGGTCGGTTATTTCTTTAACCGGTATATTATAAATATCCACTTCGGATTTATCGATTAAATGTAGAAGCAGGTCCAGGGGGCCTTCAAACACATCTAATTTGTACAGCACTTTCAATTTCAGTAGTCCTCCCCCGCGGTTTTTCTTCCTTTTATGATGATACTGTATTCTAAAGAACGTTTCCACTGTTGTACAAGGAAAAATAAATACCAAAAGAGACCTTAGCGTTACTATCCCCTTTGTTCAGTAAAATACGGTTCAGTAAAAAAATGCGGTCCAGTGAAATTACGGTTCATCGAGATTCTATATCATCTTAAAGAATATTCCAGATACTTTGGAATTAGCATGTGATTTTTTAATACAGGAAGGGTAGAGGAAGAGTTCAAGAAAAATACAGGAAAAGTACAGAAGAATAAAAAAATCCGGAAGACACGATAATTCAAAGGAAACATATTTGTATACTTCCAAAGTCACAGAAATAAAACGAAAAACCTCCCATTACACCTGATCCAGGTGAAATTGGAGGTCTTTCCTTAAATCTGTCTGATTAAGCTTGCAGCTGTTTGGTCAGATTAGCCATTTCAATAGCGGCAGATGCTGCTTCCCATCCTTTATTCCCCGCTTTAGTTCCGGCGCGTTCAACCGCTTGTTCTATAGAGTCAGTGGTCAGTACGCCAAAAATCGTAGGAACGCCGGTTTTCAAATTGATGGCTGCTACTCCTTTGGATACTTCAGCACATACATAATCGAAATGCGGAGTAGAACCCCGAATAACCGTACCTAATGTAATAACAGCATCATACTTCCCGCTTTCTGCCATTTTTTGGGCAATGAGCGGGATTTCAAAAGCTCCTGGTACCCAGGCTACATCTATTTCTTCTTCTTTCGCTCCATGCCTTTTAAGTGCGTCCAATGCACCGGAAAGCAGCTTGGAAGTAATGAATTCGTTAAAGCGGCCAATTACAATCCCGAATTTTAATTGTTCTGTCACCAAATGACCTTCAAAATATTTAACCATATATATCGCCCCTTTTATGAATTAATTTCCTCTAATTAGATGAAATGCTGTTTTTCAAATTTCAGCATATGCCCCAGTTTCTCTTTTTTGGTATGCAGGTATAAAGAGTTATCTTCATTTTCCATCATTTGAATGGGAACCCGCTCCACCACTTCAAGCCCATATCCTTCTAACCCTTTAATCTTGCGCGGGTTATTCGTCAGGAGCTTCAGCTTGCATACTCCAAGATCTTTTAGAATCTGGGCACCAATTCCGTAGTCTCTCAGATCCGGAGCAAAACCGAGCTTAAGGTTAGCCTCTACCGTATCCAGTCCTTCTTCTTGCAGCTTATAGGCTTTAAGCTTGTTAATCAATCCGATTCCCCGCCCTTCTTGACGCATATACAACAGAATACCGCTGCCTGCCTCATTAATTTGTTTTAACGCAGCTTCAAGCTGCGGACCGCAATCACAACGATGAGAATGAAATACATCTCCTGTCAGGCATTCGGAGTGAACACGGACAAGTGTGGGCTTGTCACTGCTAATTTTTCCTTTAACCAGAGCGACATGTTCCTTATTGTCTACCAGGTTCGTATAAGCGACGGCTTTAAATACTCCGAAATCCGTAGGCAATCTGGTTTCGATCTCACGCTGTACCAGCTTTTCTTTATGATTGCGGTATTCGATGAGATCCTGGATTGTAATGATCTTTAAATCATGCTTCCGGGCTATTTGCATAAGATCGGGAACCCTTGCCATTGTACCGTCTTCTTTGATGACTTCGCAGATTACCGCCGCAGGATAAGAACAGCACATTCTGGCCAAATCAACTGCTGCTTCCGTATGACCTGCCCTGCGCAGAACACCGCCCTTCTTGGCAATCAAGGGAAACATATGGCCGGGCCTGCGAAGATGCTGGGGTCCAGTGTCCGGATGAATCAGGGCTTGGACAGTCTGTGAACGTTCATAAGCGGAAATCCCTGTGGAAGTCCCGGCACCGTCCACCGAAACCGTAAATGCTGTTCCATGATAATCGGTATTTTTGGAAACCATAGGAGCCAAATCCAGCTCCATTGCCCTTTCTTCCGTTATCGGCATACAAACCAGCCCGCGTCCCTCTGTTATCATAAAGTTAATAGCCTCAGGCGTTGCTTTATCAGCCAAGACAACGAAATCCCCTTCGTTCTCTCTATCTTCATCATCCACTACGATCACGATTTTCCCCAGCATGAGATCGTAAATGGCTTCTTCAATCGAATGAAAATGCATCGATGTATCGTTCATAGCCTTTCCCTCCTGAGCAACTGTACTAAAAGCTTTACATAAAGCCGTTTTCAGTCAAAAATGTCTCGCTTAAGCTGTTCGGCTTTAACCCGCTTCCTTCTGGTTCATCCGGTACTTTCAAAAAATGCTCAATATATTTGCCTATTATGTCACATTCAATGTTCACGGTATCTCCAGGCCCTTTATCATTTAATATCGTTTCAGCCAGAGTATGGGGTATGATTGAAACCGAGAATGTCCCTTCTTTTGTATCTACTACAGTTAAACTGATCCCGTCTATCGTAATGGAACCTTTCGGAATAATATACCGGGTTAATCGCCCTGTTAGAGGCCTGAATCTATAAACTACGGCATTTTCTTCCCGGTCTTTACCAATAACAACGGCGGTTCCGTCCACATGTCCCTGTACGATGTGCCCGCCATACCGGCCTCCCGCCTGCATGGCCCTTTCCAGGTTTACTCTGGAACCTGTTTTTAGCTTCGCAAGATTCGTACTGCGGAAGGTCTCAGGCATTACATCCACCGAAAATTCCTGATCTTGAAAAGCAACAACTGTCAAACAAACCCCATTAACCGCTATGCTGTCTCCAAGATGAATATCTTCCAATATCTTTTTGGCTCCGATCGTCAAAATCAAAGCCTGTCCCTGCCTGTCAATCCTCCGCATGGTGCCGATTTCCTCGATTATGCCCGTGAACATTTCTCAGTCCCCCTTCCTGATCTTCTCCGCATCGGCCGTATATACAGGGTATCCGCTTAAACAAATATCTTCTCCAACTGGTTCTGCTTGAAACCGCTCCAGCCTAAGGGCATCTTTCATTCGTTCCCAGCCTTCCATAGAGATGGCCTGGGGAGATAGCTTGCCGCCAATAATCTTGGGAGCCACAAAGAGCATAATTTTATCAACCAGCCCCTGTTCCAGCATGGCTCCGTTCAAACGCCCCCCGCCTTCCAATAGGATGGACCCGATTTCACGCTCGCCAAGCTGTTTCATCGCGAGACGCAAATCTACCTGCGGGCCACTGCCGCATGTCAGGACTGATGCGCTGAGCTCCTCCAGCGCACGGCGCCGTTCTGGTGACGACAATTCCGTCGTCAGCACGATCGTCGGCTGCCGGTCCAGATCTTGAAGCACCTGTGCTTCAAGGGGAAGGCGCAGCCGTGAATCCGCCACGATGCGCACAGGCTGCAAGGCAGGCACGGTCAAGCGTGTACTTAATTGCGGATCATCCGCAATTACGGTATCCACGCTAACAAGGATGCCTTGGTGCTGGTGGCGCATCGTATGCACGTAAGCACGCGAGAGATCGCCGGTAATCCACTTGCTGTCGCCGGTTTTAGCGGCGATTTTACCATCGAGCGTGCTAGCTGTCTTCATCGTCACAAACGGCATTCCTGTGACGATATATTTGTTGAAAGCCTCGTTCATGGCCGAGGCTTCCTCTGCGAGCAGCCCGACATCGACTTCGATGCCGGCGCTGCGCAGACGCTCGATCCCGGCCCCCGCCACCTGAGGATTGGGATCGACAGCAGCTATGACCACGCGCTTGACTCCGTGGTCGATCAGGCGCCCGCTGCAAGGGGGCGTCTTGCCGAAGTGGCTGCATGGCTCCAGCGTTACATACGCGGTGGAGCCTTCTGCTTCGGCCCCGGCCATCTGCAGCGCGTGGACTTCGGCATGGCCTTGCCCGCGATGTAAATGGGCTCCCATACCGATAATTCGTCCGTCTTTGACCAGAACGCAGCCCACAACCGGGTTCACTCCGGTCTGCCCTTTGGCTCCTTTGGCCATATCAAGGGCGAGGCGCATGTACATCTCATCTTGTAAGAGCTGCAACTGGAAACCCTCCTTTCCACAAGCTCGGAACCATCCTGCAAAGCAAAGAGCCCCTTTGAAATATTCCAAAGGGGCTGTTTCTATCCATCGAAATTAGAAAACGTGTTCACACTCAAGAAGCCTTCAAATCAGCCATTATGTACACATTGAAAGAAACCAAAGGAGTCCACAGAAAAGTAAGACGACGGATTCGCCGTTCAGATGATCTGTTCAAAATCCTATTGCCTACTCAATCATTATTCACAACAAACAGTCGGTTTCCAATCAGAAACCCGAATTTCCATTTTCATGTGAAAAAAGGTACATAAAGCTTTAATTTCAGGTTCTACCCGTTTCCTTCTCCCATCCAGACTTTTACTGTCGGTCCCGGATTTGCACCGGCTCCACCGTTCCATTCTTAACTTGACTATTTACAAGTCGGATTGGCCCGGGTCACGGACTGAACGAAGCAGCAGAATATCGCCATCTTCGTATCACCGTCGGTCGGGAATTGCACCCTGCCCCGAAGGATTGCTCATGTATATGGTTACTTGCTTGTAAGTTAAGTATACAAACTTCCTTTAATGCTGTCCAGCCGGTTAACCAGTTCGGCAATTCACGGATTCTAAAGGCGGACGTAAACTCTTACGGAATATACCACCCACCTCTGTTTACAGGCAATTCCCCATTATAGGGTTTCTAAGCTGTCAGAGAGCACTATCAAAGTACTCCGTTTTTTAATTATCGACAAAGGCTGTGATTCATCAATACCGGCAAAAGTTTTAGCTGGAGAGCGGATAGCGGGCCCCTTTCATTCCGGGCAATAACCTTAAACGCTATTCAGATTCTCTGGAATGAACAGTGCCGGAGCAAAGTTCACCTTTTTATATCGGACATACTTTGCTCTAGATGATTAAAGAGCCTTTCGGCTCTTTATCAAGGACTTATTCTTCGTCCCACACTTTTACTTCTTCCATACGGTCACCCTGGCCAATGTCGTCGACATATTCCATACCGCTGATCACTTTCCCAAAGACAGTATGATTACCGTCAAGGTGAGGCTGGGGCTCATAGCAAATAAAGAATTGGGAGCTTCCCGTATCACGGCCGGCATGGGCCATGGACAAAGTACCGCGCTCATGCTTGCTGGTGTTGGTTGCTACTTCACATTTAATGGTATAACCGGCACCACCGGTTCCGGTACCATTCGGGCATCCGCCCTGTGCAACGAATCCTTTGATAACACGGTGAAAAGTCAGTCCGTTATAAAATCCGCTATTAGCTAGTTTCTCGAAGTTGGCCACTGTATTCGGAGCTTCTTCCGGAAAAAATTGAATGATCACTTCTCCGCCTTTAGCCAGTTTAATACTACCTTTTTTCAATTGTTTTCCACCTTTCCTTACTCAGATGGTTTCTATTGTACTCTATTTGTCCCTTCCGGCACAACTGTGCTCCTTGTTTGCATTCCTGTTTACTAACGCTTCTTCCTTGACAGCATAGATGAATAAAAAGACCTCCAAACCTATACCTTTTAAGTATAATTGGAGATCTTACATTGATCTTTTATTTGCCTTGGAAAGCAGATTCAAAGATAGTATTCTCTATCCTATTTCGCTACTAAAGGAACAACCGGGCGAAGCCGTTTTGGAATTACATCGTTACCAAGCAGATATTCGAAAGATTCCCGCTTGACTACAATATCCGCTTGACCATTCTGTACAAACACCACAGCCGGACGGCGGATTCTATTATAGTTGCTGGCCATCGAATAGTTATAAGCCCCTGTACAGAATACAGCTAAAATATCACCTGTTTGCACTTTTGGAAGCTTCACATCCCAAATCAGCATGTCTCCACTTTCACAGCACTTTCCTGCAACAGATATAACTTCAGCCGCTTCTTCCTTCGCGCGGTTAGCTAATATCGCCTCATAAACCGATTGGTATAACGCCGGTCTTGGATTATCTGTCATACCCCCATCTACCGAAACGTATTTACGTACTCCCGGAATATCCTTGATAGTTCCGACCGTATAAAGGGTAGTTCCGGCATCCCCGACAATGCTGCGTCCCGGCTCCACCCAAATTTCCGGAATCGGGTATTTGTAGCTGGCAAAACAGGTTTTAATGCTGTTTGTAATAGCTTGTACATATTGTGAAACCGGCAGAGGTGTATCCTCTGCTGTATAGCGGATGCCAAATCCTCCTCCCAGATTTATGACCTGAAAAGATATTCCCATTTCATCTCTAACCTGTACAGCAAAGGCAGCTACTTTCTCAACCGCTATTTGAAACCCTTCCACTTCAAAAATTTGTGAACCGATGTGGGAATGTATGCCCAAAAGATGAAATGATTCCAATCGGGATGCTTCCTGAACAGCCTGAAAGGCGGAACCATTTTCAAGATCGAACCCAAACTTGGAATCCGTCTGCCCTGTAGAAATATATTCATGTGTGTGAGCTTCTACCCCTGGGGTTATCCGCAGTAGAACGTTCACACGAAGACCTTGTTCTGCAGCCATGGAATGAAGAAGCTGCATTTCCACAAAATTATCGACTACGAAACAGCCAATTCCTGCCCGCAGGGCCATTTCAATTTCCTGTGGAGTTTTATTGTTTCCGTGAAAGTGAATGCGCTCGGGTGGAAACCCCGATTCGAGAGCTGTCATCAGTTCCCCGTCTGATACTACATCCAGAGACATTCCCTCTTCAACAGCCACACGGCACATTGCTTTCACGCAAAAAGCTTTGCTCGCATAAGCTACCTGGAATTTTAAGCCGGAATCACGGAACGCACTTACAAATTCTTGGCAGCGCTGCCGAACCAAAGTTTCATCCACCACATATAGAGGTGTTCCGAATCTCTCTACAAGTTCCGTTGTATCCACACCGCCAATTTCCAAATGACCTTGATTATTGACTATACCGGTACCATGCAAAAACATTGATGCGTTCCCCTCTTCCCGCCTATAAAATGCCAGCCTGCATGTTATACATTAAATTACCATAAGGGTAGTCAATTTGACAATATCAGCTTTTCATTAACCATACATTTAAACGCCGAATTCAGCTTTTTTGGTTGTTATTCCCTGAAGAATCCGGGGATTTCTCCTGTTTTGAAGGCTGGCGGGTTGAGTCGATTGGCTTGGTCAGGCTGAGTCTGGTTTTATTATTCGTAATGGGTCGCCGGATCAGGATCGAATAAAACCCCATGGCATTAAATGGGATGAACGGCCACATATACGGAGAATTGTAGGAACGGAGTAAGGTCAGATAAAGGAGCCAAAAGGTAACAGCTACCACTAATCCCGGTCCCTTAAAGAAAGAAACAGCAATCAGAAAAAGCAATCTTGCTATCCGGTTAGCCAGCCCCAACTCATAGCTCGGAGTTGAAAACATGCCGATGGATGCAATTGAGAAGTACAAAATGACCTCATTTATAAACAACCCGGTTTTGACAGCAATCTCCCCAATTAATATCGCGGCTACCAAGCCCATTGTTACCGTAAGTGGTGAAGGGGTATGCACGGAAGCCATACGGAGCAGATCAATTCCAAGTTCAGCAATAATGAACTGCATAATGATAGGGATATCTCCTGTTTTTTCAGGGCCTATGAAATAAATTGCCTCCGGCTTATGAATAGGATCAATCACCATCAAATACCATAAAGGCAGCAGGATCAAAGAAGCCAAAATACCCAGGAAACGTACCCAACGCAGATAGGTCCCCATAAATGTGTTCTGCCTATATTCTTCGGCATGCTGTACATGATGGAAAAAGGTGGTCGGCAATATCATGACACTGGGAGACGTATCCACTACAACTGCAACATGCCCTTCAAGAAGATGTGTGGCGATGACATCAGGCCGCTCTGAATATCTTACGGTAGGATAAGGATTAAAAGGTTGGGGGATTATCATTTCCTCCAATTCTTTCTCGGCAAGCGGGAGCCCGTCAACCTGTAATTCCTCTATTTTAGAGCGCATCGCCTTAACAAGTTCAGGATCAGCAATATCATCGATATAAGCCATACATACATCCGTTTTCGTCCGGCGACCTACCTGCATAATCTCAAGCTTTAATTTAGGGTCGCGAATCCTTCTCCGAATTAAGGTTACGTTTGTGAGGAGAGTCTCTACGAAGCCGTCCCGGGCCCCCCTAACAACACGCTCCAAATCAGGTTCTTCCGTTGTTCGCGCCGGAAAGACTTTGGCATCTACGGCTAAGGCAGTGGATTCCCCTTCAATAAATATGGCAGTTGATCCAGATAGCACCTGACCGATAATTTCGGCCATCGTGGAGTAAGGTTTCACCTGAATGTGCGGGAGGAGCAGCTCATTAATGGCAAACAGAGGGTTCCTGCCGATCGTTTCTTCCGGTGCATAGGACAACCTTGTAATAATGTCGGTGAGTACCGAGTCTTTGGCAAAACCATTGGCGTAAAATATTCCTACCTTAACAGAACCGAATACCATTTCCCTCATAATCAGATCAAAGGACGAATTAAATCCCGTTTCCTGCTCAAGATACTGCTTTATTTCGTCTAAAGTTGAAAGTACGGGAGTTTTATCGTTATCCAAATTTTCTTCCTTATCCCCTTCTTTGGAAGAATCATCCGTTGATTTATTTTTTGAATCTGAACCCGATTTTGAATCTTGATGAGAAGACGAATGGCCCACCTCCTCCGGCATGACGGAAGAAGAAGTTAATTTGGGCATAATGTTTCCCTGAGGGTCTATCTCAATTTCATTCTCCCTAGGAGGGATAACCAAGCGCTTACGGGGTTTGCTTTTTCGAATTTCATCCATCAGTTTACGCATCATATCAACTCCCACTAATCAAGAAATGCTCCAGTTTTCCAGCTGCTGATCCCTTGATAAAATAAACTGTTAAAAGAATAAATTTCATAAAAAAGAAATGGATTCAAAAAATTAACCATTCAAACAATGAACCTAACACTTTTCCGAGCACCATAGCCATTAGAAGCCCGACCATGTATCCTTCAATCCCTATGCGTTTTGCCAAAATGGGCAGTACATTTATAATCTCAGTCAGGGCGGCCGCCAACATCCCGATAAACCCGCCGGCAAATAATCCAAATATACCTGCCGGGAGAATACCAATCTTCATCCGCCAATCAAAAAAATCAAAGACGGTAAATAAGAAAGATCCTGCAATCACAGATACTTCGTACCAACGGATCATACCCGGAGAACGGCTTAGCTGTACAAGACGGGGAATGATATCCAGAACAATCAGAAAAGCAACCATACCGCTCCCTACTGCAATTCCACCTGCCAAACCGACAAAACACGCCGCAAGCTGGTGAATGAAATCATTCATGTCTTTTTTTTCCTGCTTGTTTTTTTCGGTATTCCTCCGTTATGACATACTGGTCCAGGTTTTCTTGATATGTAAACATCTCAACGTCAAGCGGACTTGGTTCTTCATTAAACTTCTTTTTGAACAAATGATTGAAAAAGAGAACCATACCTATCCCAATACCTAAAGAATAGGGGATTTGCAGGATTAAGGGGTGAGCTACCCTCTCCCCGGTCAAAAGCTCATAAATACGCTGGTGGACCTGAAGCATACTGACATCGGCATGAAAGTTCATAATGGTTAGTCCTGAGCCTACAAAAAGAAGCAGCCAGACAGCCGCAACCAAAAGCTTACTTGTTTTTTTCTTCCGGTACGTCGAAACTTCAAGAAGCACGTGCGGCTCCCCAAAATGGACGACTCGAAGCTCAGGAGCTGCTTCATAAAGTTTTTCCATAATCCGCATCATATCAATTAAAATACGGTTCCCGTCTTCTACCCTGGATTCATAAATAAGCAAATTGCTTACCAGTTTTTCATACTTTGATTCAGTTATCAACTCGGCAATATCCCCTAGCCGGATCTGGTCACCCATGCGTATCTCCACTTTCCGGCGAAGGCGAAGATACAAATTCGGTACGGTATCTTGAACCATAACCATCCACTCCTAAGGACATCCTTGTTCATCAGTAGTATGCAATAACCGTTATCTGGGTACTCACTTTTATTTATTCCAATATTTATCAAAGCATATTTTTCATATTGGCTTGGAATAGTAATACTGAGAACCAATTCTAAAAAAGTAGGTGAACCTTTATGGGAAGGCTTGCATTAACTTTAGTGATTATCGGCGCACTGAACTGGCTCCTTGTAGGGATTTTTGAATGGGACTTAGTTACTGCTCTGTTCGGCGGTGATATACATCGCCCATCCTCCGCATTCAGCCGGATTATTTATACGCTGGTTGGCCTTGCAGGTTTATACAGCATCTCGTTTTTTTTCCGCGATAATGTTACTGAAAGATAAGAACAGCAAAAAAGACCAGGTTTCCAATTGGTCAAGACCCCGTTTCATGAACATTGAAAAAAGACCCGAGCCGAAAACTGACGCCGGTATTCCGATCTTACCGGCATCAGTTTTTTGCGCTCGATGTCGGTTCTGGTATTGTAGTACAATTCTATATATTTATATTTTTTTCGGGCTTGTTCAGGTGTTTGAAATGTAATACCTTGAATCAGCTCTCTTTTTATGGTTTTGTAAAAATATTCCATTCATGCATTGTCATAAGAGTTTCCTTTTCTAGTGGTACTTGAAATAAGATTTTGAAATCTCACACATTCTTTTTCCTCAAGAAGACCTGAAACTTTTTTAGTAAATCGAGTTTTTTCTGAATTCCTCATTCTCGCGCTTGAGCTTTTTTATTTCATATTGAGAATAATAAAGTGCGCTTCCATGACTGGAAACGCACTTTTCCCATATTCTTCATACTCACTAATCCAACGGTAAAGGGTATTAGAATAAATCGATCATTTTTTGGCAAACTCTTTCACAAACATGTTTTCTTCCAATACTATCTGAACTGCAGCCATTTTAATTGACGATCATAGACTTTTCTGCTCATATACTTTGGAGACAAAGTTGGCTGAATATTTTCCGGACGTCCTGTACGCACTTGATCACATACCCGTACACATGAAAGCGGTCAGCAATTGCCTAATCAGGTTCTCTCCCTTCTCCGATAACTGTTTCTGGAACGGTACTGCTGCGGAGCTCTCGCCGGATAACGTGCGGGAAGAGAAAACATATGGACCAGATGAGTAAACGGAATGGAAGCGAACAGAAGAAACGCCAGGATGATGTGAAGCTGAAACACGAAAGGGACCGTTTCCATCAACCGGTATTGCGGATTGAAGGTAAACAGGCTGCGAAACCAAGGCCCGATGGTTGTACGGTATTCATAGGCCACCACAGTCGTATTGTACACGATGGTCATATAGGTCCCGATCGCAGCGACGATCAGCACTAAAATCACGGCAAAATAATCGCCAAAGTCCGCATGGGCCCTTACCCGGCGGTTGAGGATTTTGCGTACGAGCAGAAGAACCAGACCGCCGACGACCATCAGACCGGCAAAACCGCCCCCCACGATCGCGAATAGATGATAAGTCTCATCAGATACGCCCAAGGACCAATAAACGCTGCGCGGGATTATCACGCCCATGATATGACCGACAAACGCGAAAATGATCCCGTAATGAAACACGGTTGAGCCGATTCTGAGCCATCTTCTTTCAAAAATCTCCGTGGAAGGCGCCGTCCAGCTGACCTGGCGAAAAGCAAACCGATAGAGCAAGCCGAAGATCATCACGGCCAAGGTGAGGTAAGGAAACACGACCCACCAAAAGATAACAGTCATCGTTAAACCTCCATTCAATTGCACATTTTGTAGACGGGCAGATCCGAATCACTGCGAGCCGTGCCGTCCATGCCAAACAGGATGGGGTAAGGCAGCTCATCCAGATCGGCACTCTCCCGCTTGCTCTCCAGCATGCGAATCTCTTCTTCCGTAGGCACCTCGAAAACATCGGTCATCAGAAAGTTCAGCAATCCCGAATAGGGGCTATCTTCAGACAGATGCTTCCGAATCCGCTCCGTGGCTGCGGCAAGCCGGAGTTCCAGCGCACGCACATGAACATGGTCGGACCTAACCGCCAGCAGTTCATACAGCAGCGGAATGAAGTCACACAGTTCCCCGCTCGGCGGCGTAAAGCCCGCATCCCGGACAATATGCTGAAGCAGGATCAGAGCAGCCCCCCGTTCCCTGTTGTCACCCAGTTCGTGAGCGGTCAGGTAGAGCCCGGTCTTTTCCTTCCAATCGAACGTCCAAACATAGGTTTCCTGCAGCTCCCTGAGCGGACTCGAGAACAGCGCCTCCACTGCCTGGGCTAGCCGGCTCGCTAGCTCATCATTCTTTGTTTCCTCCCGGACGGCTGTAAGCAGGTCCTCTTTCATATCCTGAAAATCCTCGGCGGGATACCCGAGCAATCTTGCACAGGCCGCCAGCAAAACGGGCTTATGTCCCATTATCCATGATCCTCCCTTGCGAAAAGATGCGACATGACCGCAGATGACGGGGTGATGGATTCGATGCTGCAAGCTCCCTGCTTGTAATGAAGCTCTTGCTCGCCGTCCATTTCCCTCCGTGCGGTTGGAATCACAAATCTTTCGTTATATTTGGCAACAGCAAACAATCGGGTCATCTCTTCAATTTCCTCCACCGTAATCCCCGCCTCCTCCAAAAGCTGGCTGTGCCTGAGATCATCCATGTCGCCAACGGCCCGCTCCCGCATGTGTACGCGCATGACGGTCATTTTAAGCAAAACCCTGCGGATGACGGAGATATCCCCTGCCGTAAGCAGAGATGCCAGGTACTCCATCGGAATCCGCATCTGATCGACGGCGGGAATATAGTGATCGGTCTGAAGCTCGTCTTCTTCAATATGGTTCATAATCGGGCTAAGCGGCGGAACGTACCATACCATAGGGAGCGTACGGTATTCCGGATGAAGCGGCAGAGCAACCTTCCACTTCATGGCAAGCTTATAAATCGGCGAGCGCTGTGCCGCATCGATCCATGAATCGTTAATCCCGTTTCTCCTCGCCTCCTTGATCACTTCCGGCTCGAAGGGATCAAGGAACACCGAAAGCTGGGATTCATACAAATCCTGTGGATTCTCCACGGAAGCGGCCGCCTTGACCCGATCCGCGTCATAAAAAACGACGCCGATATAGCGGATCCGGCCCACACAGGTTTCCGAGCAAATCGTGGCTAAGCCCGCCTCGGTCCGCGGGTAGCAGAAATTGCATTTCTCCGCCTTATGCGTATTCCAGTTATAGTACACCTTATGGTAAGGACAGCCGTTTGTACAAAATCTCCATCCCCGGCAGGCATCTTGGTCCACGAGGACAATGCCGTCCTCCTCACGCTTGTACAGAGCTCCGGAAGGACAAGAAGCTACGCAAGAGGGGTTCAGGCAATGCTCGCAAATGCGGGGCAGGTACATCATGAACGTCTTTTCGTACTCCATGGCAATATGCTCCTGAAGCTTCTTGACATTCGGGTCCAGCGGTACGATCTCGCTTCCGCCGGCCAGGTCGTCATCCCAGTTCGGGCCCCATTCCGGCTTGTCCATATATTCACCGGTAATCAGCGATACGGGCCGACCGACCGGAAGATGCTTCCGTTTGGGGCTATGAATCAAGCTATCTTAATCATAGGTCCAGGGCTCATAAAAGCTGTCCAGGCTGGCCATATTCGGATTGTAAAAAATATTCGCCAACTTGGTTATCGGCCCCCCTGCCCGGAGCGCCAGTTTTCCGTTTCGCAGAACCCACCCGCCTTTGAATTTCCTCAGGTCTTCCCATTCCCGGGGTAACCGGGACCCGGTCGGGTTTCCACATTGTTGTACCACATATACTCCGTTCCGGGCCGGTTGGTCCACGTGTTCTTGCAGGTCACCGAACAGGTATGGCAGCCGATACATTTGTCCAGGTTCATGACCATGGCGACTTGCGCTTTAATTCTCAAGCCAGTCAACCTCCTTCAACGGTCGGATGATTGTCATCGTATCTCTTTGACTTCCCGTCGGCCCGTAATAATTGAACCCGTAGCTCAATTGGGCATATCCGCCAATCATATGAGTCGGCTTCATCGTAATCCGGGTCACACTGTTATGCGTGCCGCCGCGCTGCTTAGTGATGGAGGTGCCCGGAACGCCAAGCGTGCGGTCTTGGGCATGGTACATATAAGCGATTCCTTCTGGAATTCGGTAGGTCAGTACCGCTCTTGCTGCCACTACCCCATTCCGGTTGTATACCTCAATCCAATCGTTATCCTTGATCCCGATCGAGGCTCCGTCTTTTTCGTTCAGCCAGACGACCTGCCACCCGCGGAACAGCGTTGACATTTGATTGGTGTCGGTAAACATTGTATGAATTCCCCATTTTTGGTGCGGGGTCAAATAACGGATCGTGATCGATTTCCCTTTCCCTGGCACCTCTTTCTCTCCCTTGAAAAAAGGAACATGCTCCAGCGGCGGCAGGTAAATCGGCAGCCCTTCACCGAAATCCAGAATCATCTCATGTTCTAAATAGAAACTCTGTCTTCCCGTTAAAGTACGCCACGGGATGCTGTACTCCGTATTTAAGGTGAAGGGCGAGTATCTCCGGTTGTCCTTCTCCAGTCCGCTCCAGACCGGAGTAGAGATCGTATGCCGGGGCTGCGCGGTAATATCCAAAAGCGTAAAGGCCTCTTCTTCCCGTGGTTTTGAGATGTCCTCCAGCTTTTTACCGGTTTTGGCCTCCATCGAACGCCAGCCTTCCACGGCCCGTTCCCCGTTCGTGGCGCCAGACATCAGCAGAATCGCTTCGATCGCCTGTTTATCCCGGAACAGATCTGGCTGCCCTTTGCCAATCCCCTCATGTTTTGACGTCCCCAGCCGCTCCAAGAGCTGGTCGTACACCTTATCGCCGGGAATTTTAATCCCCTTTGTCCCATAACCCTTTTTAATATTGGGTCCAATGGTGATCATTTTTCCATAAACGTTCGGATAGTCGCGCTTCACCAATAAAAAATGGGGCATCGTTTTGCCGGGCACCGCCTCCGTCTCTCCCTTGCGCCAATCTCGGATTTTTCCGTGGACTTGGGCGATTTCATCGGGGGTATCATGGCCGAGTGGAGTCATGAGAATATCCTCGCAGGCCGGCAAATGTTTCTCCGCCAATTGGGAGAACGTATTGGCGATTTCACGAAAGGCGTCCCAATCGCTTTTGCTTTGCCAAGGCGGTTCAATCGCCGGATTAAACGGATGGACAAATGGATGCAGATCTGTCGTACTTAAATCGTATTTTTCGTACCAGGTCGCTGCCGGCAGCACGATATCCGAAAACAGCCCTGTGCTCGTCATTCTGAAATCCATACTTATGAATAAATCGGTTTTGCCTTCCGGCGGAACGTCATCCGTCCTTCACTGTCTCCGGCCGCCACGAATGGCTCGGGTCCGTCAACACCTGATTGTCCGCCCCGATCAAATACTTGGCAAAGTACTCATGCCCTTTACCGCTGTCGCCAAGCAGATTGGACCGCCAGTTGAAAAAGACGCGCGGGAAATTGTTCGGTTCATTGGGGTGCTCCACCGCAAAATCCAATTCCCCCTCCTTAACCATTCTCGCGATTTCCTGGATGGCCTCCTGGTCGTCCGAAACCCCTTTTTCCCGAACCTGTCTGGCCACATCGATGGAATTCTGATTAAACTGCGGGAAAAAAGGCAGCCACCCGAGCCTTACGGCCAGCGCATTGACATCCGCAGGATGCATATTGTTAAACCGTTCACCCCAGGATGGTTTCTGCTCCTCGTTTACCCTGGCCTCATAACGGAACTGCTCCGTTGCGAAGTAGAAAAAGGAAGTTCCATTTTGTAACCGGGGAGGCTTGATCCAATCTCCCGCAAACGCAATCTGTTGCCAGCCTTCCACCGGTCTCACCTTTTCCTGTCCCACATAATGGGCCCATCCTCCGCCATTTACCCCCTGGGAACCCGTTAGCAGCACAAGATTCAGAATGGACCGGTAGATTTGATCACTGTGATACCAGTGGTTCGTTCCGCCGCCCATGGCGATCATCGATTTGCCGCCCGTTTTGGCCGCATTTTCGGCAAACTCCCTCGCTACCTGAATACAATGGGATTTCTTAACGCCGGTAATCGCCTCCTGCCAGGCCGGAGTGTAAGGCTTCAGGTCGTTGTAATCAGCCGGATAATCGCCCGGCAGTTGCTGTCTAGGTACGCCCATATGAGCCATCATAAGGTCATAAACCGTCACGACCTTGAGCGTCCCGCCTTCCGCATTCGGCAAATGCTTTACTGGAACTCCCCGCCGGACCGGATCCCCCTCCGCTTCCGCAAAATAAGGAAATTCAACGAGAGCCACTTCATCCGCTTCATCAATAAATGACAACAGGGGATCTATCGCCGTCCCGTCGGGATTTTCGAGGTCCAGGTTCCACCTGCTGTCCGGATCCCAACGGAAGCCCTGACTGCCGTTGGGAACCACAGGTGCTCCCGCCGCGGCGTCCCAGACTACCGTTTTCCATTCGGCCAGCTCCTGGGCGTCGCCCAAATCTGAGGCCCGCAAGAATCGGCCCGAACGGAGCGCACCGGAATGTTCCCCCAGAATAACAAGGAAAGGCAGGTCGGTAAATTTTTTCACGTAATCCGTAAAATAAGGGACTTGCTGATCCACGTATAATTCTTTAAGAATGACGTGGGTCATGGCCATGGCGAGCGCCGCATCGGTCCCGGCTTTGGCCGGCAGCCAGATGTCCGCGAACTTTTCGTATTCGGAATAATCGGGGCTGACCCCGACCACCTTGGTGCCGTTATAACGGGCTTCCACCATGAAATGCGCATCAGGAGACCGGGTTTGCGGAATGTTGGTTCCCCAGATAATGAAATACTTAGTGTTATACCAGTCGCCGCTTTCCGGCACATCCGTTTGTTCTCCCCAAACCTGCGGCGAGGCAGGAGGAAGATCCGCATACCAATCATAAAAACTCAGGATGGTCCCGCCAATCAGCGACAAGAAGCGTGTCCCTGCGGAATAACTCACCATGGACATGGCCGGGATCGGACTAAAGCCGACGACACGATCCGGACCGTATTGTTGAATTGTATGGATAATGGAGCTGGCAATCATCTGACAGGCATCATCCCAATCCGCCCGGACGAAGCCGCCTTTCCCCCTGGCCTTGACATATCTGTCGCGCTTTTTAGGATCGCTGACGATGTTTTTCCAGGCCGTGACCGGGTCATGGACAACTGCTAGCTCCTCACGCCACATTTCGTACAAATCGCCGCGGATATAGGGATACTTCACCCGGATCGGGCTGTAGGTATACCAGGAAAAGCTGGCCCCGCGCGGGCAGCCCCGGGGTTCATACTCAGGGAAGTTGGCTCCCGTGGTCGGATAGTCCGTTTTTTGCGTTTCCCAGGTGATAATGCCGTCCTTGACAAAAACATTCCAACTGCAGGAACCGGTACAGTTTACTCCGTGCGTTGACCGGACGACTTTGTCATGCTGCCAGCGGCCGCGGTACAGGCCCTCCCAATCCCGGGATCTGGGGCTCTCCTCGGTCCATCCCTCATTAATGGCCTCTCCGCGCTTCAAGTATTTTAACGCTTCAAGCAGCTTGTTTTTATGTTCAGCCATTGCACAGATGCTCCTTTCCCTGCTGGTTTACCGGGTTAAACCTTTCTCCCGTCAGTTTGAAGCTTTCTTGTCCCGACTGAAGCTCTTCCATAAACACTACCCAATCCGCTGCGTTGCAAGCCGCGATAATCATGCGCTGAAGCTCGTTCAGATCCTGCAGCTGGCAGATTTGTTCTTGTACAGGCTGCGGCACTCCGCCGAACCTCATCTCAAGCAAGACAAGCAAATCGTTCCGGTCATCCCGGACAAACTGTTCCATTTCCACCTGATTCATCTGATTCGCCTTCTTTCGTAACAGTTTTTTACCTTATCCCGCCGGCCTCTGTCAGAATTTTATCATTTTAAAATAATCGGCAATCATTGATTTCTTTATCTTTTCTGCCGCCTGCCTAAAAAAGGTCAGGGCCTCCTCGTCGCCGTTTTCCAGCGACGCCCAGAAAAACCTCCTGCTGGTGACCTGCCCCAATTCCTCGCCAAATCGGAGGTTGACGGTAATACCGTGATCATCGGTCCGGCCGCCCGCCTTCACATCATAAGGATGGAGATGGAGCTACTCGAGCTCTTGTACCAGCAACCGGTACAGCCTCGGCTCCACAGATTGGAGCGGTTTATCGGGAAGCATCGCCGCCAGTGTATAAGTCTTATTTATCATGAAGCATCCCCTCCACTTCTTTTTCGAGCATTTTCATTTCATCTCGGTTATGCAACTCATCAACAACGATCAAGGCTTGAAAACGGGCAAGCAGCTCATCCCCTACCTTTCCTTGCGCCAGCAGTTCCTTAATCTCACCGACAATCTCTCGCATTAATTGATGATCGCGAGTCAGTGAAATAATGACTTCCTTCAACTCCGGCTTGATACCGAGGGCCTCCACATATAATCCTTCCTCTTCACTTGACGCATGCTGAAGCGTACGCGCCTCCCAATGCTCCACCGTGATATAGGCGATTTCCGCCGCCTTTTCGAGTTCGCCTTTTCTTATACTTCTGTCCAACAGCTCGGTCAGCTCTCTCGCTTCCCCCAAGGCCGCCTCATGAATCAACGAGTGACTGTCCATATGTCTCAGTGCGGGTCCTGACATGAATCCCGCCTCCTCTCTTATCGCTTTTTTGCGAAATGATTTTGCGCTAGCCGATCACCTTCCCCAATCACAGAAGTAAAATATTTCTATGGGATAATATTATCTTTGGCTTATGTAAGAAATCAGTGAAGAGATCAAGACCCAGGCCATAAAGGAGACAACAAGACTTAGGGTTTGTAATGGCAGATGATTTTTTTAACTATTTATAGCTCCCTTTGTATTTTCTATGTTTTCTAACTGATATTTTGAAAAAAAGGGAAAACATGTATATTATACAGTAGTCATTCTTCGCATTTTTCTTATGATATATACTCCCTCAACAGAGCGATCTGGTCAGAAGCCCTCTCACATATTGCGGCTGCCCATTCGGCAACTAAAATCCCCAAAATATGGTTGAAAGCCATAAAAAGAAGTCCTGTCGCCATTTTTCCTGGCGATCAGGACTTCTTTTTATTTTTTATAGCGAACAAAATCAATTTGATCGGCAATAAATTCGTTAGCTTTCTCATCATGTGATGATGCATATCTGTTTTGTGACTGGATGGAGCAAAATGACAGCTTCGCCGTTGCCGTCATCCGGCCAGCCTTCCATTCTTCATAGGCTCGGATAAACGTCTCGTCAAATGGGCTGCCGGGGCTTCCCAAACGTAACACCTTTTAAATTGACGATCATAGACTTTTCTGCTCATAAACTGTATCACCTTTTTCCCTTAACTTAGTGTCCAGTTTATTGTACCCTCTCCACCCTAGGGGGTCTTCCAATCTCTAAGGGGTGCACTTCAAATGGGATCTGGTGTTTTCTTTTAGAAGTTCATAACGGCCGGGTCATTTCCTCTTGATTATTGCGCTATCTGGTTACGGATGGACTGTAATATTTTCTTTTCAAGCCTGGATACCTGCACTTGGGAAATGCCTAACCGGTTCGCTACCTCAGATTGGGTCTGGTCCTTAAAATACCGCAAATAGACAATCAACCGCTCCCTCTCCGAAAGTCCCTCTATAGCTTCATTTAATGCCAGCTTATCAAACCATTTTTCCTGGGAATCATCCGCAATCTGATCCATTAGTGTGATAGGATCCCAGTCATTTTCAAATACAGTTTCATGAATGGAAGAAAGCGGTTTATTTGCTTCTTGAGCAAATACAACTTCTTCCGGGGTTATCCCGAGAGCATTTGCCACTTCTTTAAGTGTCGGGAGCCGCTCCAAATTTTTGGAAAGCTCATCTTTTGTTTTTCTGACCTTATTAGCCAATTCCTTCAGTGACCTGCTGACCTTCAGTGTCCCGTCATCTCTGAGAAAACGCTGAATTTCCCCGATGATCATCGGCACTGCATAAGTAGAAAACTTTACTTCGTAGGATAAATTAAATTTATCGACCGACTTGAGCAAACCGATGCAGCCGATTTGAAACAAATCATCCGCCTCATAGCCTCTGTTCAAAAAGCGTTGAACTACTGACCATACTAAGCGTATATTGCAATTTACAAGCGTGTCTCTGGCGATGGTATCGCCGGATTGGCTGAGCGCAATGAGTCTTTTTACTTCTTGATCATCAAGGTAACTGTGTGAAGCATTCTTCAGATCGACATCCATATGCAAAACCCCTAATTATACATGGCTTTGGTGGCGTTTTTTGATTCAATCCTTTTCTTCATGATGATTTTGGTTCCTCTGCCTACGGATGAATATACTTCAACGTCGTCCATGAAATTTTCCATAATCGTAAATCCCATCCCGGACCGCTCCAGCTCCGGCTTAGACGTGAACAGCGGCTGTTTGGCCAGCTCCAAGTCGTCGATACCTGTACCCTCGTCTTCCACAGTAATCCGGACCTCATCTTCCATTATCTCTGCTTCAATGGTGATAATTCCATCCGGAGCATTATCATAACCATGAATAATGCTATTGGTTACCGCTTCAGAAATCACCGTCTTGATCTCCGTCAGTTCTTCTATATTAGGGTCCTTCTGGGCAATAAATGAAGCAACGGCAACCCTGGCAAACCCTTCATTCTCGGATAAGCTGGGAAATTGCATTCTCATAAAGTTTCTCGAACTCATAATGCCACCTCCAGACTGGAGATTGCCTTTCTCTCGTTATCTTCAATCGCTACGATTTTGAATAAGCCGGATAGTTCAAACAACCTGTAGATAGAGGGGTTGACATCACAAACAATCATCTTGCCACCTCTTCCGGTTATCTGCTTGTACCGTCCCAATATGACACCAAGACCCGAACTATCCATAAAGCTTAAATCCCGCAGACTGAGCACGAGATTCCGGGCATCCCCTTTAGCAATGGCTTCTTCCATACGCGTTTTCACCATATCGGCTGTGTGGTGGTCAAGTTCTCCTTGCAATCTGACAATTAACGCTCTTCTTCTCTGCTCGAATTCAATTTGCAAACTCATGGTCAATAGCTCACTCCTTCCATCGTGAACAATGACTTCGATTTTACCTTTGTTAATTCCTGCCACTTGACAAAACTAGAAGAAAAGCGCTAAAACCCGTCAAAATAAGTGTTTTCCGCAATTAATTTGTCTGAAACAGGCTGCCTACTCCCCGCTTAAAAATGGTCCACCATCCGGCTTTCTCTACAGCGACCGGACTTGTAAGCGAAAATTCCTTGAGTTTGACATCCCCTTTATATACCACCAGTTTCCCAATCGGCTCGCCTGCTTGAACCGGTGCCTTAAGGTCAGGTAATATCTGGACTTCATGACGGATGCCTTCCTTTCCCTCACTCTTTTTAAGCAATACACCGTAAGGATGCTTGGCAATAAGAGGAACTTCTTGCACCTTCCCTTTGCCCACACGGAACGATCCTATCTGGTCACCGGCTTTAAAGATGGGATAATTGGTGTACTGGGAAAAAGAATAATCAAACAGCTTCGTTACTTCCGCATTCCTAGTTTTGGTATCCGGCTCGCCCATAACAACGGCAATCATACGCAAATTGTCTCTCTTCGCCGTGGCCGCAAGACAAAATTTTTCCTCACTGGTGAAACCGGTTTTAAGACCGTCTGCCCCGTTATAAAAACGAACCAGCTTATTGGTATTCACAAGCCAAAACGGTTTTTCGCTATCCTTACGCAAGTAATCCTGATATGCACCTGTAAACGCAGTAATTTTCTCGTGCTTGAGCAATTCACGGGACATTAGAGCAATATCATAAGCGGTTGAATAATGATTTTCCGCAGGCAGTCCGTTGCAGTTAGCAAAATGGGTGTTTTTCATGCCTAGCTGCTTGGCCCGTTCATTCATCATTCGTACAAAGTCTTCTTCCGTTCCCGCAATTTTTTCGGCCATAGCCACAGACGCATCGTTCCCGGAAGCCATCGCAATGCCTTTAAGCATTTCTTCAACCGTCATTTCTTCTCCCGGCTCCAGAAAAATCTGGGAACCTCCCATTGAAGCCGCGTACTCGCTGGTGCGGACTTTCTCATCCATTTTAAGAGTGCCTTTATCTACTGCTTCCATAATGAGCAGCATTGTCATAATTTTGGTAATACTGGCCGGAGGCAGTTTCGCATCTTTATCTTTTTCCGAGATAATGGTACCTGTATCGGCATCAAGCAATATCGCAGACTTGGCGTTAGGCGTAAGATCCGTCTGCTGCGGGACTTTTTCCTCAGCATGAACATAGGAAAATCCTGTCCAGAACAACAATTGGCTGCAAAGAAGCAGGCTTGTCACCCACTTGGTTTTCATAGGTTGTACCCTCCAGAATATTCGCAATTTAAGCAAGAAGCTGCTTCTATACAGTTTTAACCCATTTGAAGATAAATATTCCATGTCTTTTTTTTGAGGTACAATTAAAACCTGATGCCCCTTTAACCGTCACTTATATAGATAGGGGGAAAACATGTGTTAACAGATGAAGAATTAGTAGAAGAAATCAGGCGGGGAACCCAAAGTTCAATGGAATTGTTAATCCAGCGGCATTATCCTATGATTTTCGCGTATTTATACCGGATGACTGGAGAATATCACAGTGCATGTGATTTGACTCAGGACACATTCGTAAAAATGGTAAGATATCTTCCTAACTACCGTGGAGAAGGCAAATTCAGGTCATGGTTACTTTGTATCGGAGTAAATACTGCCCGGGACTATTTTAGAAGTACGGTTTACTCCAACTACAGCAAATCGGGAGAGATAGAAGATACAATTCCTTCTAATGATAAGAGCCCTTTGGAACTCGTCAGTTACCGGATGGAGAGCGAAGAAGTGAAAAAAACAGTTCTACGCCTGCCTGATTATCAGAAAGAAGCGATTATCTTAAGGTATTACCATGATTGCTCAATTAAAGAGATTGCCGAACTAACCAACGCCGGGGAAGCTGCCGTCAAATCCAGGTTATATCAGGGAGTTCAAAAATTGAAAAAATGGCTTGGAAAGGAGCATAACGATGAGCAAATTTCCAAAAACGTATGAGAATAAAAATGCTGATAAGGAAACTATGTTGAAGCAAAAGCTCGAACAGTACCAAGTCAGATTCCCGGATGAGTATGTGATGAAATCGGCAATTGAAGCGGCGCGCACAGCTATGCTTGAATCTTCATCAGAATCCCAAAAGAACCCTGCGGGTACGTCCAGGTCTTTAGTCAATTTACTTGTGTCCGACGCATCTGCTGTACACCCATGCTTTTGGTTATTCAGTTGTATATGTTTCACGGCAACTTCCTTTTTATTAATGCATTTGTTGAGTGTCGAAGCAGCTATCGGGTTCACAGCCCCACTCCCGCTCCTCATCGGCATTAACGATGTTTTTCGCAGCCGGGATAAAGGTCTGTTCGAACTTGAGATGGCCTGTAAATTTACAGGATCTGAACTCCTTCTGGCCAAGCTTTTCCTGATTGGTTTATACAACTTTTTATTAATTGTTTTGTTTTGTTTTGGCCTTACTATCTTTGATTTTACTTCCGCTTCTTGGAGACTGCTGTTTGACGGGATGGCTTCATTCCTCGGTCTTACCGGAATTTCGCTCTATTTTGCTCTACGGTTTAGGGCAGCTTATGTTTCTTTTCTTATGTTTCTTTTGTGGAGTTTTAGCATTCTGGCCCTTGAGGTACTGCCATTTTTAAAAGAAGCCTATCTATTCGTTCGCACACCTTTTACGTTTTTTTCCTTCATCTTCGGTGCGCTGCTGATACTATTCCAGATGAAAAAAATTTATTCACATGATTTATTCACAGGGAGGAATGAAAGTATTGAAATTGGATATTGAGAAACTCACCAAACGATTTAGTCAACACGTGGCTGTTCATGAGATTCAAACCGTTTTATCACCGGGAATTTACGGTCTTGTAGGACCAAATGGTGCCGGTAAAACTACTCTGCTTCGTATGCTTGCAGGTGTCATGCACCCTACAAGCGGCCATGTGCTCTGGAATGGACAGTCAGTGAAAGGTAAAGCAGGGGAACAATACCGGAATCAACTGGGTTACTTACCCCAGGAATTGGGATTATATCCTTCTTTTACAGTAGAACGCTTTTTACGCTATATTGCCGCTTTGAAAGGTCTCTCTAAAGCAGAAACCGGAGAATCGATCGAACGCGTACTCAATCTGGTAAATTTGAAATCTAAACAATCAGTAAAGATTAAGGAACTGTCTGGAGGAATGAGGCGAAGACTAGGCATCGCCCAGGCATTGTTAAATGATCCCAAAGTTATGCTGCTGGACGAACCCACTACAGCCTTGGACCCGGAAGAGAGGCTCCGTTTCCGAAACGTCATTCAAAGTTTATCCGGTAACCGGATTATCATTATTTCAACACACATTATGTCCGATATCGAACAACTTGCAGATTATTTACTTATCTTGAAAGAAGGCCGTTTGGTAGCAAACCATTCACCCGGAAAATTGATTGAAGAACTGGAGGGAATGGTTTGGAATGTAACTGCAGATACAGAATTGCTTCATACATTAAGCAGGAACTATTTAATCGGTAATCTGGGCAAACAGGAAGACCATTATCGGGTAACCGTTATTGCGAAAGAGCCTCCTTCCCATAAAGCAGTCCCACAACGGCCATGTCTTGAAGATGTCTATGTTTGGCTGTTTGGATCTATTGAACTACCTGTAGAAGGAGTGCAGCCATGATAGAATTAATCAAAATGGAGGCAGGGAAATTATTCAAAAACCTTCCGGGCTTGGTTATTTGGGCTGCGGGCGGGTCCTACAGCTATGAATATGCAAAAAGAATGGATCAGCTCATCTTCAGTTCCGGTACGGGGAGAAGAAAGGTGTTCTGGGCCAAGCTTGTGGCGCTATCGATGTATACCATTGCGATTACCCTTGCCTCTACCATCTGGATTTTACTAGCACATACAAGTAATTATGGATTTGGGGGCTGGAACTCTAAACTAATCCAATTGGACAACGCTTTTAATCGAAGAGGATTTTATTTTGACCTTCCGGTATGGCTCTTTATATTGCTTTTTGCAGGTATGATTTGGGCTGGTTTACTTGCTCTGGCTGTGTTTGTCCAGTGCTTGTCCTCGCTTACTAAGCTGGCTTGGTTGCCTTTTATTATAGGAGGAATTCTATATATCCTCGGAGCCTTCTACGAATACCAATATTCGTATGACCCCAGTAAAGTCGTACAAGCATTCAGCTACAGTGCATTGTTGTATTTGGAAGACTTTGGAAAAATTGAATACCGCTCCCTAGCTGGGATTCCTGTTCCTCTTCACATTTGGTTTTTACTGCATTCATTAATATTGCTTATACTACCCTTGGGATTTCTTTCCTGGAGCTGGAAACGGAAACAAGCCTACTGAAAAAATAATACGCTCTAAGGATACGTTATCTCGTCCTTAGAGCGTTTTGTTAAATTTCTGTCTTATCATTGAATGATTTCATAAACCATCTCCGGTACTTCCGGTTTTTTTCTGAGATGATAAAGCTCCCAAGTGATGCTACCAGAGGGGAGATAATCAAAGTAAGCTTGTCGCCAACTCCGCCAGTGGAATGTTTATCTACAATATGATCACTGATCTCAGACAGATCAATACGGTCTCCTGAGTGGACCATAGCATTGTCATATAAGTAATTTAATTTCTTCATCTACCTAAAGGGGATAATATCATACTCCGCTACTCTTTTGTCCATTTATTCTTATGAAATTATTCTACAACTAATTTGGATACCATTTGATCATGACCTTCTCCGCATGGCAGAATGCATTTCACTTCATAAGTTCCAGGATTATCAAATTTCACTTTTTGACTCGGCGTGTTTTTGTCAAGCTTCACGTTCATACCGACGATTTCCATTGCATGCAAGCCTTCTTTGCTAGTGAAAGAAACGGTCTTTTCTTCTCCCGCTTTTACTTTGTATACGTCCTCATTAAATTTAAAGTTCACAGCCAATATTTTCAAATCATTCTTAGTTGCCTTTTCATTAGCCATTTCAGCCTGTTTCTCCGAAATATTCTGATACAGGACGCTGATTCCCAATACAGATGCAGCAATCACCAAAACAGACATAATCCACTTGTACATGCCAATTCCCCTGTAACGTTTATCACACTTCTCCTATTTTACACTAAATCAACTAAAATTTCCGCTTTTTTACATGTCAAATCTTTGAAATATTTGTGTCAAAATTGTGAAAACGCGAGATTTGTCCTTGCTGTCTGTATAGAAAAAACCTGCTTTTAGTACATGAATGTGAGGGAATTACCGGTAACAGATAAGCATTTTCTTTTTAAAAAGCCGCTTTCATCCGAAAATGAAAGCGGCTTAACCATTTATAAAGTAGAATCAAACCGGCGGACAAATGTTTTGACCAGCTGAATAAATTTGGGCTTTGCTTTATTGGCAACTTCCACTACCTGCTCGTGGGTCAAAGCCTCCAGTTCTTCCCCAATTGCCATATCCGTAATACAGGAGATGCCCAGTACTTTCAGTCCGCAATGGCGGGCGGCAATTACTTCCCCGACGGTTGACATGCCAACCGCGTCCCCGCCTAATTTGGCAAGCATAGTCAGCTCCGACGGAGTCATGTAGGTGGGCCCTGTAATTCCCGTGTAAACCCCTTCCTGAAGTTCCAGTTCTTCTCCATCGGTACCGCGAACATCCTTAGATATCTCATGCGCAAGCTGGCGGTAAGGCCGATAATAAGCTTCCGACATATCCGGAAACCGGACACCAAGTTCAGCGGAATTAGGTCCAATTAAAGGGTTATCTCCGGTCATATTAATATGATCCGTGATGAGCATAAGATCCCCCGGCTGGAAGGCCCGGTTCATTCCTCCGCAAGCATTGGTTATGACAAGTGCTTTGACTCCTAACTGATTTAAAACGTAAACAGGAAAAACTACTTTTTTCATGGAATAGCCTTCATAATAATGAAAACGGCCTTGCATTACAATGACAGTTCTGCCTTCCAACTCCCCGATGACAAATCGCCCTGCATGGCCTTCTACAGTAGATACTGGAAAATGCGGTACGTCTTGATAATCAATGGAAACGGGTGACTCCACCTGTTCAGCCAAATCGCCTAGACCCGATCCCAAGATCAGCCCAATTTCAGGTTTTTTACCTTGCAGCCTGGCCTCAATGGCCTTCACCGCTTCTTTAATCTGTTCAACATAACACAATCCCATGTCGATCCCCCTTGTTTCACAGCGCTTCGATAATACCAAGAACCAATTTCAAGAATTTCGGCTTCACACGCTCTGTTGTCTCAATAACCTCCTCGTGCGAAAGCGGCTGATCCAAAATACCTGCTGCCATGTTTGTTACGCAGGAGAATCCCAATACTTCAATACCGGCATGACGGGCAGCAATGACCTCAGGCACAGTTGACATCCCAACTGCATCCGCCCCTATCGTACGAAGCATACGAATTTCGGCGGGGGTCTCATAAGAAGGCCCCATCACAGCCGCATACACGCCTTCCTGAAGCTTAAAGTTTTGCTCTGCGGCTACTTCATGGGAAAGCTGCTGAAGTTTTTTGCTGTAAGCTTCGGACATATCCGGAAACCGGACGCCAAGATCATTGTTGTTAGGTCCGATAAGCGGATTGCGGAACATGAAATTGATGTGATCTTTAATCACCATCAAGTCGCCCACGTTAAAGGAGGTGTTCACTCCCCCCGCGGCATTCGTAACAATTAATTTGGTTACTCCCAGCTGCTTTAACACGCGTACAGGAAACGATACTTTGACCAGATCATAACCCTCGTACGGATGGAAGCGGCCTTTCATCATGATCACATTTTTCCCTTTAATCTGTCCCGCTACAAGTTCACCTGCGTGTCCTTCAACCGTAGAAACCGGGAAATGCGGAATGTCCTGATAAGCTATTACTTTGGCATCTTCAATAAGGTCAGCAAGTACACCCAGACCCGAACCCAGGATTAGACCGATTTGGGGGTTAAATCCAATTTTCTCTTCAATAAATTGGGCAGCTTCTTGAATCTGGTTTTTTACCAATGGCATCATCGTCGTTTCTCCTCCTTAACATCAACCGTTCTATTGAACCCATTCAATGTTCTGCCTTATTCACCGGGTTATTTTAATTCATTCAGGAAGCTCGTTCCGTTTCCGGTAGAGGCAACCCCGAAGTTCTCCGCGATGGTAGCCGCCAGGTCAGAATAAGTCTGCCTTACGCCGATCGAACCCGTCTGCTTGAATGAAGGGCTGTAAAGCAGGATCGGGACGTATTCACGAGTATGGTCAGTTCCGCTATGAATGGGATCATTCCCATGGTCGGCCGTTAAAACAAGCAGGTCATCTTGACCGATTTTACTGAGAAGCTCCGGAACATGCTCGTCAAATTCCATCAAGGCGTCGGCGTAACCCTCCGGATCTCTGCGGTGTCCGTATAAAGAATCAAAATCTACCAGATTAGTAAAAGCCATTCCCGTAAAATCTTCAGACAGCACCTCGATTGTTTTATGTATTCCATCCAGGTTGCTTTTGGTTGGAGTAGCCTTTGTTATACCTTCCCCTGAGAAAATATCATTAATTTTGCCGATGGCAATGATTTCATAACCGGCGTCCTTAATATGATTGAGCACGGTTGCTTCAGGCGGCTTCAAAGCATAGTCATGTCGGTTCGGAGTTCTCTTGAAGGCACCCGGCTGCCCAACATAAGGACGTGCAATAACGCGGCCTACAGCAAACTCATCCTGAAGTGTCAATTCCCTGGCAATCTTGCATGCTTTATACAGTTCTTCAAGAGGAATAATGTCTTCATGCGCAGCGATCTGGAAGACACTATCAGCGGATGTGTATACGATCCAGGCCCCTGTTTTCATTTGTTCTTCGCCGAGTTCGTCCAGAATTTCAGTACCTGAAGCCGGTTTATTGCCAATTACCTTGCGGCCGGTCAATTCTTCAAATTTTTGAATCAGTTCCGGAGGGAACCCGTCAGGATATACTTTGAAAGGGATCATCACCTTCAGACCCATTAATTCCCAGTGACCGGTCATCGTATCTTTTCCAACGGAAACTTCGTTCATTTTCCCGTAATAAGCCTGGGGCTTCTCGGCAGGTTCAATTCCTTGCAGTGCAGCAATATTACCAAGCCCTAACCGCTGCATATTCGGTAAGGTTAGTTTAGAAACACGCTCCGCGATGTGACCAAGCGTATGCGAGCCCTTATCGCCGAACTTATCGGCATCCGGAAGTTCCCCAATACCTACACTATCCAGTACAATAACACCGATTCGTTTAAAACGCATATGAGTTGCCTCCTAATCATGTTTAACCAAGTTCATTATCTCATTATCGCCTGACGAATGCAAAAATACCCTGTTCTCTGAACGCGCTGCCTTTTCCTTTTTTTTCCTGAACCTATCAGAACAAAAAAAACGGCCACTTCCAGTGAAGTAAACCGTCCTATTTATAATTTGGCCCGGGGGTGCGTAAGGTCATACACTTCCTTCATTTTGGTTTTGGTGACAAAGGTATACCTTTGTGTCGTGGACAAATCCGAATGTCCGAGCAATTCCTGAACAGCCCGTAAATCAGCCCCGTTTTCAAGTAAATGAGTGGCAAAGCTGTGCCTTAGGGTATGCGGGGTAATTTCTTTATGGATTCCGGCCTCCGTGGCGTATTTCTTCATCATTTTCCAAAAACCCTGCCTGGTCATCCTTGTGCCTATGTGGTTAAGGAATAATGCCTTGTCCGGCTTGCCTTCCTTGAGCAGAGCCTCTCGCGCTTCATTCAAGTAACGTTGAATCCATAAAGTGGCAACTTTGCCCATCGGAACGATCCGTTCTTTCCCTCCCGTGCCTGTGCATCTAACGTATCCCAGGTCGGCATATATATCCCCTTTATTTAACGTAATTAACTCAGAAACCCGGATTCCGGTTGCATACAAGAGTTCCAGCATAGCTTTGTCTCTTAATCCGCTGGAGGTACCTGTATTGGGTACGCCGAGCAGGTTGTCCATTTCTTCTACAGTCAAAATGACAGGGATCTTCGTTTCCGCTTTAGGGCTCTCAACTTGGCCGGATGGATCAAGGGTCATCACTTGCTCTCGGATTAAGTAGTGATACAAAGCCCTGATGGATACAAGTGTCCTGGAGATTGTGGCAGGGGCCCGTCCAAGCTGCTTTAAGTTATTCATATAAGTGATAACATGTACGCGCTGGGTTTCCTCCCAGGCAAGAATTCCTTCAGACGAAAGGAAATCCGCATATTGGGCAAGATCCTTCTTATAAGATTCCACTGTATTTGGGGCCAGACGGCGTTCGTCCTGCAAATAGATAATAAATTCATCCAGCTTTTGTTTCAAGGCACATTCTGCTCCTTCTCCTAGTGTTGTTCCATAAGCTGATCTACAGATGAATATATGTTCAACACGTAAGAACCAAATTCCTGCTTGCTCCTGTCATTCTCCATACCAATAAAAAAAACGGAGGCGGTCAAGCATCCGGACTGGTTCCGTCTGATCCTTAAATTGGCTGAAAGCTTTAACAGATTCCCCATCCGGTTCTTTATATTTGTGTATCGGTTCAATCCATACGGAACATATCCTGAGGGCCTGATACATGATAAAAGTAAGCACTAAGAACAGGAAAAGAAACTTTAACCGGGCCATCCATTTGCGCAAAGAAAAAATCATAAGCTGCCCTCCTTATAGGACAGCTTATGATCGTTTTTTAAAGCTTATACCTTTTAAACGGGAATTTAACCGATTAAAATCTCGGTAAGACCCTTATATGGAAGACTGACCGCCTCAGCAACCGCCCTATGCGTAACTTGTTCTTCATACGTATTCACACCGTGACTGAGCATCTCATTCGTCATAATGGCACCTTTTACACCTTTGTTTGCCAGTTCCAATGCGTAAGGAATTGTCACATTAGTAAGTGCTAGGGTGGAAGTTCTCGGTACAGCCCCCGGCATGTTGGCAACAGCATAATGGACAACACTGTGCTTAATATATGTAGGCTCGCTATGGGTGGTTACCCGGTCCACGGTTTCAATCGTTCCGCCCTGGTCAACCGCCACATCTACTATAACGGCACCCGGTTTCATCTGTTTTACCATTTCTTCAGTAACCAATTTTGGCGCCCGGGCACCTGGAATCAACACGGCTCCAATCAGCAGATCCGCTTTTTGAACAGCACTTGCTATATTATATGGGGTAGACATCAGGGTCCGAATTCTGCCCTGGAAAACATCATCCAGATAGCGCATCCGGTCGGGGCTTCGTTCAATTACGACCACATTGGCACCCAGCCCCAACGCCATTTTGGCGGCATTAGTCCCCACGATGCCTCCCCCTAAAATGATTACATCAGCCGGTGGTACGCCAGGCACACCCCCAAGGAGAATTCCTCTGCCCCCTAAAGGCTTCTCTAAAAACTCGGCTCCAACCTGGACGGACATGCGGCCCGCCACCTCGCTCATAGGGGTGAGAAGCGGAAGTCCTCCGCCCGGCTGCTGAATCGTCTCATAAGCGATTCCTGTTACGCCGCTTTTCACAAGCTGATGAGTTAACTCCGCTTCAGCCGCGAGATGAAGGTAAGTGAATAGAACCAGATCTTTACGGAAAAATTCGAATTCCTCCGAAAGAGGTTCTTTGACCTTCATGATCATTTCCGAGCGTCTCCAGACTTCTGCATCCTGTTCAATCAGAAGAGCGCCTTCGCGTGCATACTCTCCATCTGTAAAACCGCTTCCTTCCCCGGCCCCTTTCTCAACTAATACCTGATGTCCTGCTTGAGTAAGCATACCAGCACCGCCGGGAGTAAGTGCAACCCGGTTTTCATTGTTCTTAATTTCTTTCGGTACTCCAACTATCATGGTATTTCCTCCTTAGATCATATCGGATTGTGCCCAAAGACAAGTATAACGTACAATTGCTGAGCTTAACACCTTTTTTTACAGCCGTTTGCCCCGCCGGTGAAGATTCCAGTCACTTTCCTCTTTAAATACTTATCCCTCATAGAGACCGCTTACATCTGCTCGGGCCGCCTCGATTTGAAATGATAAATATTGAAAAAAAGAAGCAAATAACCCGGCTGTCTTTTTTAGAGCAACCGGGTTATTTGATGTTTCTATATGATTAACTTTCTGACTTTAAAAAACCTTCTACTTGGTAATATCAAGTCAGAAGGTCTGATGGGCGGGTTTGGTTTCTTCCGGTTTTTTTTCCTTTTCCCTGCAACGGTGGCAAATCCCCTGAAAATCAAGCCGGTGATCCAGCACTTTAAAGCTATACTCTCTCTCTAGACGATCCTCCAGAGGCCCTAGCCAATCTTCCATAATTTCATCCACTGCACCGCATTGCACACAAATAAGATGATGGTGGTGATGGTGTGAACTGTCATTTCTCAAATCGTATCTGGCCACGCCATCTCCAAAATTCATTTTCTCTAAGACGTGCAATTCGCTCAGCAGCTCCAATGTACGGTATACTGTGGCCAATCCGATTTCCGGGGCTTTATCCTTAACCAGCATAAATACATCTTCTGCACTGAGGTGGTCTTCTTCGTTCTCAAGCAGCACACGAACAGTCGCTTCACGCTGAGGAGTCAACTTATAACCTTGGGATTGCAGCTGCTGTTTGATCTTATCTATTCTTGATTCTTCCATAACTCCTCCCCCTACTCTGCATTACATTGTACGTTCGGCGCATGAAGCCCCTTTTTTCATTATAGGGGGTTAGTACTTGATAAGTCAACGTTCTCCCCTCTACCCGGGATAGAGCGCAGCCAAGATAGGCGTGACCCACCTCATCATATGAGGAGAAATAAAGCCTTCAAATAAGGCTACGGCCAGTAATACGGCAGCAGCCGTCAAGGTGATACCCGAATGCCTCATAAAAGGTTCATGTATACTTCCTTTCCGCTGGAGCAGTCTGAATTTGATTATATATAGGGAAAATGAAATCGCCGATACACTGCAGATCAATAGTGCCGGTATTATAATCAGATTTTGCGGAGCTACAGAAACAAGCGAAAAGAGCATGCCTTTCCAGGAAAGCTGCCCAACCAGATACCCGACTGTAAATCCGACCAAAACACCTTTTAGAAAATCAAGAATCAAAATCAAAGGAAGCCCAATAATAGAAAGACCTAATACCCAGATTAGGAGGACCCACCTTATGTGCATCCCAAAAGTTTGAAAAAAGGAGTCTTTTCCATCCAGTGAGGACCCGTCGTTAACGGATTGAAAAAAACTCCCCAAATGGCGGGACATATCCTGTTTTTGTTCCAAAGACAGTGCATTCACCATTACAGCACCAAATATAACCCCTACCACAAACAAAACGGACACAAATACATATAACGTCAAATTTTCCTTCAAATAAAGCTTCATCGTTTGCTTCTTTAACATCCGTTGTTCCTCCCCTTACAACAACATACCCCGTTTCGGAATTTATCTAAGACTACTATATGAGTCTCAAAGGATTGATATGATGAATAAGCAGCTAAAAAATCCCGCGAAAAGAAACAAAAATGCCAAACCCCGCCCGGGGTCTGGCATTATCTATTAAACAGGATGTTTAGTATCAGTAGGATTCGTGTATCCCTTTTGCTAGGTTTAATCAATGAAGGAACGGATTTCTTTATACGATTTGCCCTTTTTTTACCTTGCCATACTGTCCCCCGCCGCCAGTTTGCAGTTCAAGCCTTCCTTCCCGGGCCAAATGGATCATGTGAGCAATATCTTGCCCCGCCACGTGGACAAGATCCTGCTCCCTTGCTTCGTGTAAAATATTCATTTCCGTACCAAAATGATTAAGTAAAGCAGCCATCTTCCGTTTACCAAGACCCGGTATGAACTCAAGAGGAATTTGATAATGGTAAGGGGGCCGATAATCGGGCAAAACCGGAAGCTCCCGGTCGGCAATACTTTGGATCCTGTCCATAACTCCACGGAGCATTTTAGAACTTCCACAATACAAACAGCGTGAAGCAGCAATTTGTTCTTTATCCAGAAGGCTGCTGCAATTCAGGCAATACGTGCGGTGATATTTACCGAGCCGGGGATTCAGGCCATAATTTGCTTCCACATGGCGGCCCTCTTCACGGTGAAGCGCCTTAACTACTTCCTCATAAGTGGGGTTTGCCAAAGCCATCCGGTTATACTCTCTCCCGATTTTAGGCAGGGAATGGGCATCCGAATTCGTAAGAAATGTGAACGGGTCAAGTTCCGAGATCAGCCCCGCCATCGTGGAATCCGCACTCAGCCCCAATTCAACAGCACTAATCAGATTAAGTTCAAGCAGGTGTTCCATACGGGTTGACCCGCTGCCATATATACTTTTATGAGGAGTGAAAATATGGGCCGGTACAAGAATGCCGCCTCTTGCTTCCACCTCGCTTTGCAATACTTTCGCAGGAACATACAACCTTTGTGAACTGAGCTCGACATTTTTCATATGAAGACGCAGCCAGGACGTAAAAGATTCCATTGAGGACAAATCGGGCAAATAGACCAGTAAATGGACCGGTCCCATTCCGGGATCTCTGACTTCCAGCTCACAACCGAGAAGTACTGTCGTTTGATGATAGCGGATTCCTCCCCCTTGCAATTCCCTCATTTCACCGGATTTTACATATTGCCTAATCTCGCGCTGCACACCGGGAGAATGACAATCAATGATGCCAATTACTTCAATTCCCTTACGTTCCGAAGCCTCATGTGCAATATTATAGAAGGTTAGGTTGTTCGCGGCACTGATTTTAACAGCTTGTCCGGCCTCTGTCCTTCCAATGTGAATATGCAAATCGACGTAAACAGAATGCAGTGTATCCACTTTTACAGTTGTCCTCTTTGGATATGCTGCTCCCAGACATAAACGGCCAAAATCGTCTTTGCATCACTGATTCTTTGTTCAGCTATATATGCTTTGGCTTCTTCAAGCGTAATGGCGTCATTTTCCAGAAATTCATCCTCATCCAGTTGAAGGGTTCCCTTTGTAAGCTGATCCGTGAAATATAAATGAATTAGTTCATCTGCAAAACCAGGGGAAGTATAAAAGGAATGCACCAGCTTTAAGTTTTCGGCCTTATATCCGGTTTCTTCCTCTAATTCCCGTTTAGCTGCATCAAGCGGGTCTTCACCCGGATCCAGTTTACCTGCAGGAATCTCAACTTCACATCTGCCAAGAGGCTTACGATATTGGTCCACAACCAGCATTTTACCGTCCCGGATCGCGATTACTGCAACAGCCCCCGGATGGCGGACAATTTCCCTTTTGGAGGTTTCCCCGTTTGGCAGCTTTACCTCCTGTACTTCCACGTTAATGATTTTCCCTTGATAAATAGACTTTGTTGACAAAGTAACTTCTTCAAATTTATGTGCGTTTGTCACTATTCTTCCGGCCTCTCTTTCCCTTTTTACGAAAATGACTATCCCAAGTATAACTTGTCTTCTGAATGCATATGGTCTTATTATATCAAATTCGCAGAGGAAAAGAGGCATTTGAATGAACAGACATATGACGGACAATCAATTTTGCCTGATCGGAAAAGGATGGGAAGTCCGTGAATATTGGAAACAGGCGGCCAGAGAGAATCCTGGGATGACAATGGAACAATTTTTGCAGCGGAAGAGAAAAGGTCTTATCCGCCGAATTAAAAGTAACCTTTCCCCCGTGAAATAAAGCAAAAAAGGGTTTCCGGTCAATCATCTACCCCGTCTGTAGATTCATGAATATATGATTTTGTACTTTCTTCATTATTTACTGCAACATCCTCTCCAACTGCAATGCGTTGAAGGAGTTCCGAAATCCTTTTTTGTTCCTGATTCGTCACCTTCATGTATGAGACCCCTCCGATACTGACCGGAGCTGCTTTCAAGGTAAGAGTCGATACATCGTTTCCTGTTAAAGAAGGTACTTTTGCAGCTAAAGTGGTTAGCAGAGTGAATGGAATATCTGTTTTTACATTATCCCCATTACTGAAAGCAGTCTGTTCAGTTTCAGAACATTCCGGTAATTTGTTGTTTGGTTAAGTAATTCTTTCACCACCTGCTGCTGCCGGCGCATTCTGGCGAAATCCCCCTCTGCATCTCCGCGGTACCGTGCATAGTTAAGTACCTGCTCCCCATTCAGCTTTTGCCTTCCCTTCTTTAGTCTGAACGGTTTATGGGTAATCCGGTCCTGAAAAACCATATCTTTTTCTACATCGATTTCAATCCCCCGAGTTCGTCCACAAACTTCTTAACACCATTGAAATTGAAAGCGACATAATAATTTACCGGGACATCCAAAAAATATTCTACTGTACGGATTGAACTATTTACTCCACCGTATGCATAAGCATGATTGATTTTATCATATCCTTTTCTTCCATAGATGTGTACGTAGGTATCTCTTGGTATGGAAAGGAGCCACACCTTATTCAGTCTTGTGTTCAGGTGGGCTAGTATAATGGAATCCGATCGGCCTACCTTGACATCTTCAGAATCAATTCCCAGAAATAAAAAGGAGTATACATTTTCCAGATTTTGAACCGCAGGGGTCGGTGCATTTTGGTCTGTTTGAGGAGGCCTTGCCTCATACACCTTTCCCCACTGAGTATATATCCGCCAGACGGCAAAACCGGCTATAAGTAAAATGATGATCAAAGGAATCATCCAAATTAGCCTTCTTGTCTTTTTTTTCATATCTGCACCCTCTTGATGTGAAATGGCCTCAGCTTTGCCATATCGCTACACAAGCTTATCAAGGCGTCGTTCTTTTTTGATTATTCCCTTAGAAAGGCTATGTGATTGCATGCAGAATCTGGGTTGGCAGCCAAATAAAAAACACCCTTTTCAGGGTGTTTCAGACTGTCGACAAAGTCCTGTCGACAGTCTTTTTTACGAAAATACACCAACCATTCACCGCATTCATATAGTATCATATAGGTAAATAACTAGTGCGGGAGCGCTTGAATATGTTGCGAAAAACCGGTTACGAAGGACGTTCTCAAATTTCCATGGTCTCCTTGGACGAGCTTGTACCTATAGATCATTTGGTCCGCAAAATCGAATACGCCATCGATTTTAGTTTCATCTATGACATGGTTCGGGATGTTTACTGTGAGGATAACGGCCGCCCTAGCATTGATCCGGTTGTTCTTATTAAAATTGCGCTTATTCAATGCCTTTTTGGTATTCGCTCCATGCGTCAGACCATCAAAGAGATTGAAACCAACGTCGCGTACCGTTGGTTTATTGGCTATGACTTCAGTCAGCCCATTCCTCATTTCTCCACGCTGGGTAAAAATTACGTGCGCCGTTTTCGGGATACTGGACTGTTTGAGGGAATCTTTCATCGCATCCTCGAAGAAGCTGCCCGGCATGGTTTCATTGAACCTGACGTACTCTTCATCGACGCGACACATGTTAAAGCAAGCGCGAACAAAAACAAATATGTAAAACAGATCGTTCAGGAGCAAAGTCGAAAGTACCAGGATCAGCTTGATGAAGAGATCAATCAAGATCGGGCTTTACATGAGAAAGAAACCGTTCGAAAAAAAGCCCAATGTCACGCAGAAGGAGGTGAAGGTGAGCACGACTGACCCGGAGTGTGGTTTGTTCGTGAAGGGAGAGTAAGAACGTGTTTTCGCCTACAGTTTCCATACCGCGTGTGATCGGAACGGGTTTGTACTCGGCGTCAAAGTAACCCCTGGAAATATCCACGACAGCCAAGTATTTGAAGATGTTCTACACGAGGTTACTCGCGTAGTTCCGGCTCCACAAGCGGTTGCCGCGGATGCAGGTTATAAAACACCAGCCATCTGCAAAATGCTGCAAGAACAAGAGATTCGTCCCGTCCTGCCGTATACCCGTCCCAAGACGAAAGAAGAATTCTTTAAAAAGCATGATTACGTTTACGATGAGCACTACGACTGCTACCTGTGTCCGGCAAATGCCATACTGTCTTACGAAACAACGAACCGTGCTGGTTATAAAATGTATCGCTCGAATCCGGCAATCTGCCAAGCCTGTCCTTTCCGGACACAATGTACAGAGAGTAAAGAGGCAGTGAAGCGTATTAGTCGTCATGTTTGGGCTGAATGTGTGGAAGAGGCGGACCACCTTCGCCATACAGAAGAAAACAAACGGATTTACGCAGAGCGAAAAGAAACCATAGAGCGAGTTTTTGCTGATTTAAAGGAGAAGCATGGTATGCGGTGGACGACCTTACGAGGACTTAAAAGCGTCACCATGCAGGCAATGCTTGTTTTTTCTGCCATGAACCTCAAAAGAATGGCGACCTGGCTCTGGAAGAGAGGTCGCCCATCTGATAAATTCAATTTTGTATTTGAAATAGGGATAAAAAACATAAAGAACTCCCGCTACTGTAGTATTTCGCGGGACTTTGTCTTCAATCTGAAAGGAGCCTAATAGGGCTCCTTTACTGTTTGACTTAAGTGAAATATTTGTGTTTGAATCGCAATGATATATTGACCAATGCGATCATCACAGGAACTTCTACAAGCGGACCTATCACGGCTGCAAATGCGGATCCTGAGTGGATGCCAAAGACGCCTACAGCGACGGCAATAGCCAACTCAAAGTTGTTGCTGCCTGCTGTGAATGCCAACGATGTACTGACTTCATAGCTTGCACCTGCACGTTTCGATAAGAAGAATGATACAAAGAACATAACGACAAAATAAATCAACAATGGAATCGCTATACGGACAACATCCATCGGCAGTTCAAGGATTTTATCGCCTTTTATCGAGAACATGATAACAATGGTAAACAATAAAGCGATCAATGTCAGGGGACTAATTTTCGGTATAAACGCCTCCCCTGTATCTTTCAATTTCCAATGAGTATGGTGTCATTCTGAGGCATACCTGATATGGACAGCAGCCCCCTACTGATGATAGGTTCCTGACTTTTGGACTTGTTTATAATTTGTATGAGATTGAAATTGCTTTAAATAGCAAAAGAATAACTACGAGCAAGCAAGTAGTTATGGGAGCCAAGACTCTATTAAATTTCATATGTCAAATATGTCCAAAGACTAGCGGCATACAGAATTAGAAGTTGAATCTTTTGATAAGCCGTGCCTTAGTATGGCACGAATGGTTCAATCAGGCGGAAACTATAAGAGTGGTTTTCCTATTTTAATTCAATCCAATTTTTCATTAAAAGGTTAACTTTCCTGAACGAATATCATTAGTCATCCCATTATACGGAGCCTGAGATATAACTTTTTCATTATTGACTCCCTCATTTTTGTAAAAAGTGATGTCAGCAAACTCGGGGACAACATACTTAGGATAAGTCTCATATCTTAAGCGGGATTCTTCCATTAAGGTGATGAAGTCATTTTGGTAACAAACCGTTATTTCTGGATGTTCATGAACCCATTTAGGAAAGAAAATAACTCCATGCATTCGATTATCATTAGGCATAAAATTGAGTGAAACATCAGTACCTGTCGGTTCAGTCCATGAAACTTTAAAAACTCCATCCACGATTTTAACAATATCTGCTTTTTGGTCGCGAACCCAGCGTCCTCCTACCATTCCACTATGGATTCGATAATCGACTGTATCTTCATTTTTAATATAAAATTCATATTCCCAACCATTTCTATAAGTGTAAATGAAGTGACTTCCTAAAAATTCATTTAGATCTTTCATCAAAATTCGCTCCTTAATTATTATTAAATATTAAACATGTAATATGTTACATGTTATAGTTTTGAGTATAATTTTGTTTTATAATAATGTCAAGATCTAGTAAACGGAGGTTATATGGTGAGTCGCCGAATTTTAAAACACGCTATTTTAGGGTTAGTAAGCAGAGAAGATATGAGCGGATATGATATTACATCTGAATTTAAAAAAGCCATTGGACAGTTTTGGAGTGCAAAGCACAGCCAGATCTATGTTGAATTAAAAAACTTATTAAATGACGATTTAATCACGCAGTATATAGAGATGTCTGGGGCCAAACTTGAGAAAAAGATGTACAAACTTACTGAAAAAGGAAAGATGGAGCTAGAGAAATGGCTGCTTGACATGGATAACAGTGTAGAAACTGAAAAGGATGTTTTTGCTTTAAAGGTTTACTTTTTGAAGGATATCCCAGAAAAGGGTGTGTTATTCAAAAACCAATTAAAAATAAAGAAGGATAAGTTACTTTATCTTAAAGAACAGTTCAATTTACTATTTGGAGCAGAGAAAAATCCAAGGGATCTGAATACGGAAGAATTAGGCCATTATTTGGTTTTGACAAAAGCTATTTACCGTGAAGAGGCTTATATTTGCTGGCTAAATAAAAGTCTGGATTTAATAAATATCCATCGAGATAGCTCTAACTATACGAGTAAAAGGGGTGTTCTCAAAGCTTAACTATACTTATCATCAGAACTAAATTACTCTGCTCACATTGCGCTAATGCCGATCACGAACCGACCGTACTTCGGAAGCATTATACGCAATCTGGCCGCCGAAATAACCTTAATCTCAGGAATGATGTGATGTTTGGCATAGAAGTGTAACTGTCTCGCACTCTTGAGCAGCGCTTCATAACTTTTAAATCTGGAAATTTAATAAATTCTAGTAATTTTTTAACTCAAATAGCAATGCCTTAGCTAATTACGCTCAATTAATAATCCTTAGCGTGCTATTTTTTCCGTTTCGTGAGCAGACCCCTAAATGATCTTTTTGTTTGAGTTCATCTTGATGACCACCTTGTAATTAAGATTAAAGACACGTCGTGTTCTTTATTTTTAGATAAGATTTTACGACTTCACTTTTAGAGGGAAGGGCATTAATGATCTCTCTGACATAGGGTTCTAGTTCAGTATTGAGACGAACATGCACCCATGTGCCAACTTTACGCTCTGTGATGATATCCGCTTTTTTGAGCTTCTTTAAGTGCTGACTAATTGCAGGTTGTGACAACCCAAGCAGAGCCACCACATCGCATACGCACAGCTCCTGATTCACTAAGCAAGCGATTATGGATAGGCCCAGTACCAGCGTAGCTGACACAGACCGCAAAGTAACTTGAAAACACTTAAGAAACATTGTAACCACAACGAGTTAGCGAAGTTCCGAATTTATTTTTGGAATCGGAACTTGGCATTTTTACCAGACATAGACTCAGACAATCAGGTGGAAAAGGGCCTTGCTAGGATTGAATTAGTTCCGATACTCACCATTTGCGGAACTTTCAATAATGGACATCCATTTTTTAACAGGCGCTTGCGGGTGGTGTCAGCAACGCTGGTACTACCCCTTAGCGTACGTTTTCCGCGTTTTGTTGGCGGTACCCCATCAAGCTGATCCTGGTACTTTCGACTTTGCTCCTGAACGATCTGTTTTACATATTTGTTTTTGTTCGCGCTTGCTTTAACATGTGTCGCGTCGATGAAGAGTACGTCAGGTTCAATGAAACCATGCCAGGCAGCTTCTGATTCCCTCAAACAGTCCAGTATCCCGAAAACGGCGCACATAATTTTTACCCAGCGTGGAGAAATGAGGAATGGGCTGACTGAAGTCATAGCCAATAAACCAACGGTACGCGACGTTGGTTTCAATCTCTTTGATGGTCTGACGCATGGAGCGAATACCAAAAAGGCATTGAATAAGCGCAATTTTAATAAGAACAACCGGATCAATGCTAGGGCGGCCGTTATCCTCACAGTAAACATCCCGAACCATGTCATAGATGAAACTAAAATCGATGGCGTATTCGATTTTGCGGACCAAATGATCTATAGGTACAAGCTCGTCCAAGGAGACCATGGAAATTTGAGAACGTCCTTCGTAACCGGTTTTTCGCAACATATTCAAGCACTCCCGCACTAGTTATTTACCTATATGATACTATATGAATGCGGTGAATGGTTGGTGTATTTTCGTAAAAAAGACTGTCGACAGTCTGAAACACTTGGGGATTATTCCCAAGTGTCTTTAAATAAATGTACAGTATACAATCATTTATTTATGGAATCAATCAACTTTTTTGCGTCCAACATAGACATTCCCTTTTCTTTTCTTAATTTCTTTATGACCTTTATCTCTGATTCTTGTTGAAGTAACTTTTTTGCATAGGACTGTAAATGAGCATTTTCTGTTGGATTATGATGCAATTGTTGCCTAAGTATCTTTATTTTATTAGATTGGATTAGAATTGCTACAAAGAATACAATAATGATCAGAATAGAAGAAAGAGCAGTATAAACCTTCATACCTTTTCACTCCTTCCTATAGAGTTTTAATCCCAACATGCTTTTTTAACAGCTGTAAAACCGGATAACTCAGCAATTAGAGCACCTAAAGCCCCTAATTTTTCAGAAGCATTTGTTGCACCTACAAGTAATTTTGCCGTATTCCAGACTCCACCTAAAGCTTTAACATATTCTTTTATTTTTACTATTTTAGCTATAGGCAGGGCATTCATCACTACTAATTTACCAATTTCTAGAGAACATTTCCATACGCCTCTTTTTGCCCTCTTTAGTATTACTTCATCATTTAAAGATTCCTTCTCACTAGTCACATATAAATCGCTATTTATAGAATTTAAATGATTCTTTATTGCAGAGGCATCATTTGTTTTTATTAATTCCAAAGGAATACTTTCTATTTCCTGCAATAAATTATTTACACTATAAATGTCAGCATCTACAAATATATTCTCTTTAGAAAAACCATCATTATTTCTCGCTGAAACTCCATTTGGAACAAGAACAAAAAAAGTAAGAAAAAGATCATAGCAAAACATAAGTTTTTTTGTTCAAAATCACACTCATTTTTCTTCAACAATCTCCTTTTCAAGTAAAATATAGGTTAAATGGAAATAACCGAGATAAGATTAACACGACTTCAATTACATGTCAAACATAAATTAAATTCAACATGTAGCTATTCTTAATGGAAGTCCGCGATTTTTTTTCACCTTATAAGCACCTCTTTATGTTTTTGCAACCATTCTCCAATAATGAACCTATTTTTGCAACCAGAACGTTTTATCAAGAAAACACAAAAACCAGCCAAATGACTGGTTCGTATGCTGATTAATGGTTCAGCGGCTGAATAAAAACCGCCTATTAAAGTCAAAAGAGCCTTGAGGTGTGAACTGACCCCTGTCAAGTAGACAGTGTAAAAAACAAAAAAAGTTGTGGCACTAACCGTATCCCCATGGTTGGTGCCATTTTCTATGCTGCTGAACTTAGAAGGTATTGCCTATATTCCAACGGCGTCATACAATTAAGTCTTTTCTGGTATCGACGAGTATTGTAGTAATCGATGTATTCTATCACGGTTGCTTCCAGTTCCTCATATGTATAGAACTTACGAAGATAATACATTTCGGATTTCATCATTCCCCAGAATGATTCCATTGGGCCATTATCTATACATCTTGATACCCTGGACATGCTTTGAGTCATACCTGCATCGTCTAGTTTTTTCTTGAAGATTTTACATGTATATTGGAAACCCCGGTCACTGTGAAAGAGGGGTATAGCGTCAGGATAAGTCATATGGGCGATATCAAAAGTTTTAAATACAAGTTCATTGTTGTTGGAATGCCCCACCACAAAAGAAACAATGCTTTTATCCGATAAATCAAGGATTGCACTAAGATAAGCCTTGTTTTGGTTGCCATACTTCATTTCAGTCACATCTGTGAGCCATTTTGTACCGAACTCAGAGGATTCAAAGTCTCTGTTCAAGATATTTTCCGCCGTAATTTCAGGCGTGGAATGGATGTAGTTTTTTCGCTTCCTGCGGCATACCGATTTAAGGCCTAGGATGCCCATAAGTCTGTATATTCGCTTATGATTGACAGTTAAATGGCGTTCCCGGTTTAGTTTAATGGTCATCTGGCGATATCCAAGGATGCCATCCTTTTCCTCGTAGGCATCTTTAATCATGGGAAGCAACGCTTTATTAAAGATCTCATTCATGCTTTCTTTCCGGTTGATCCATTTATAATACGATGAACGTTGGATCCCAATAAGATCACATAGTTGACATATGGGATATGACTTCGTTTCATGGAGCTCGCGTATTGCAAGGTATATCGTTTCATACCTTACCTGGCTTAGAACCGCCTCCTTTCGATCTCGTCCAGCTTTTTTAGCAAATCGATCTCCATCTGCTTCCTTCTGTTCTCAGCCTGTAACAGCTTATTCTGAGCCCTTAGTTTCTCCACTTCGGACATCTCATCCTCAGATTTTCTTTTCCCGCGTCTGTCCTGAAGTGCATCCACACCAGATGTTAAGTATTTATTTGTCCATGAATACACTTGCTGATAGGATACCTGGAATTTATCAGCTGTCTGGGCATAATTGTGTTGATGTTCAATGCAGAATCTGACGATTTCAACTCTCTCATCGTAAGTAGTTGTTCGTCCTTTTGTCATGATCGGCGCTCCTCCCGTTCCAAAAGTGTTCAACTTCTCATGACCATTATACTTCAGAATCCAATCGCGCAATTGGCAAGTTGACTTAATGCCATATCTTTTACAAATATCCATGTGAGAACCGCCGCCAGCCAAATAGTCCTCGACAGCTATTCTTTTTAACTCTGCGGAGTAAGATGCATTCTGTGATGTTTGAAGCAATCCGTTTGGGCCTAGTGACTGGTAAGTCTGAAGTCATTGCCTAACGGATGAATGGTGTACATCAAGAAGTGCTGCTAAATGATTAAGCGAATCTTCTCCACGTAAATACTTTTCAACAGCTGCAATCTTTTCTGATCCTGATACTTTTGCTTTATGGGACATGAAAAAATGCTCCTCCTTACAGTAAACAGTTTTATTATTTCAACTGTCTACCGCAAGGGGAGCATATCAGTGCTTCCTCAAAGGCTCTTTTTCTTCTGTTTGACTGGATGTATTTGTATACGTGGTTTGTAGTACCTATGTAGTCTAGAATTCCTTTACATGAATTACTCAATTACTTTCTCAATGGTAGGTAAGATTGCAATTGGTGGATTCGAAGGATGCATGATTTGATAAAAGACATTTACTTTATCCCCAACCACAAATTTTTCGTTTTGTGGAACAGGAACAAGTAATACTTTATTTTGATTGACTAAATCTACCCAATTTCCTTTCAAGGCCTCTTCTTTTGTGGAGGCGTCTACAACTGTTGCATACACATCACCAATGGAAGTGATGTATCCAGTGAATTTAATTTGATCCTGTTTTTCAACAGAAGATACGGACGGACTCAGAGTGTCGTTTGAATGTGCAAAAGTGGGGGTAGCTCCAGCCGCGAATCCTAAACCTAATGTAAGAGAGGTTGCTACAGCTACTAATTTCTTCTTTGTGATCATAGTTCTAATCCTCCTTGTATTTTTTGGTTACATAAACTTATTTCTACAAACAGATTGAATATCCTTTATATTTCCATTTATTTAATAAATTTGTCACAAAAGAGAAAAAGAGTACTCAGGAAATTATCTAGGCACTCTTTTTTGTATTAGCTCTTAAAGCCCGGTTGCAAAAACATGGGTTTTTAGGTAAGACAGTTACAATGAGCTTCTGTCAAGACCTCTTACCAAAATTGGATGCTAATCAATTTGCTCTAGCACAAAACCTTGTAAAGAAACCTCTGGGTCACCCCATAAAGCAAATCTAACAACAGGACCTTCAGCTGTAAAAACATGAGTAATATTATTTCCATGATTATCATTGTCTTCCCATTCAAGATCTTTATTCTCGCTTAGACCTACACCAACAACTAAACTACCTTGAACTTTTTTTAATGTAATTTTATATTTCTTTCCAGGTTCTACTTTTATAAGATCGGTAACTACCATTCCTAATATCGAATAGTTTAAGGATAACGTTCCATTATTTATAGTAGCCGCCTTATGAGAAAGGGGTACAAAAATACTACTGTCCCAACTAGCAAAGTTATCCTCCGCTATTACTTGTGACTTAAAATGGTTACTTTCAATGGGGATTTTCTCAGTCTGATCTAACGAATTAGCTTGAACCAGCCCTACTGTACTACTTCCAGCCAACATTCCCACCAACGCTATTGATGCTATTATCTTTTTCATAAACTATAGCCCTCCTTTTATTGTATTAGGGAGATAATAGATATCCCCCCTTTTAGTTTAAATCATAACACATTTTACCTTTATATGGAATATTTTTGAAAATTCTGCCGAAGAAAATGTAACGCAAGCCATTGGAGAGCTGGCGTCGGTACTCTGATCTTACCCCCGTCAAGTAGACAGCATTAAAACTGATAGGTCCTAAGCAACCTTAGTACGGTATTCCACCGGACTAAGGTTGCTTAATTTTTCCTGGAACCTGTCGTAATTATAAAACCGTATGTATTTATCTATAGCGGTTTTGAGTGCCTCTTCAGATTCAAAAGATTGTATGTATAGACACTCTGATTTGAAATGCCCAAAAAAACTCTCCATACAGGCGTTATCCAAACAGTTGCCCTTTCGAGACATACTTGCTTTCATCTTGTATTGTTTCAGAAGTTTGCTAAAATGCCCTGGAAGTATACTGATACCCCTGGTCACTATGGAGGAGGACACCTTTTGTTTTACGTACTTTTCGAGCTTTCTCCAATGTATCAATCACTAGTTGTAAGTCATTTCTGGTACTTAGGTGGAAAGCAATGATTTCGTTGTTGAATAGATCGCATATAGCGGACAGGTATAGGTTTTTCTGTTTATATGGAATGTAAGTAATATCGGTGACCCATTTTTCATTTGGCCGGGTTGCATGGAAATCTCGGTTTAATACATGATGCTAGACTTTAAATTGGACACAGAGAACTGAGAGTGCGACAATAAAAACATTCATAATCGAGGTGTCCGACATGACGAAAAAGTATGACAAGGAATTCAAACTTCAATCCGTAAGACTTATCCAGGAAGAGGGAAAATCGGTGGCGCAGGTAGCCCGGGAAATGGGCTTGCATGAGAACACGCTTTACCGCTGGATCGCGGAATTTAAGAACGCTGGCAATCAGGCATTCCCTGGTAGTGGACAACTAAAGCCGGAGGACAAAGCTTTACGCGACCTCCAGAAGCGAATTCGCAATCTGGAAGAGGAGAACGACATCCTAAAAAAGGCGATGCACTACTTCGCAAAAGACCGGCGCTGATTTATCCATTCATCCATGATCACCGCTTCCAGTTCCGTGTCACGAAGATGTGCGCTCTGCTCAGCGTTTCCAAAAGCGGTTATTACGAATGGACGAAACGCAAGGAAAGCGAACGCCTCAAACGTCGCAAAAAACTCGAACGATGGATTCGCAGAACTTTCTTTGATTCCAGGCAGTTGTACGGCAGTCCAAAAGTGTGGTATGCATTGAAAAAACAAGGTATTCACGTCTCTCAGAAGACCGTTGCTCGTATCATGAAGGAACTTGGTTTGAGATCCCGTACCGTTAAGAAGTACAAGGCGACGACGAATTCGAAACACAACCTTGCCCGTAGCGGAAAATGTCTTGAATCAATCGTTTGCTGCGGAAAAGCCCAATCAGGTCTGGATGGCGGACATCACGTATATTCCGACTGACGAAGGATGGCTCTATCTCGCCAGTCTGGAAGACCTGTGCACACGTAAGATCGTCGGGTTTCACATGGGCGAGCGAATGACCAGGGAGCTCTGCCTGAGGGCGTTGGATCAGGCGTATCGCCATCAACGGCCGAAAGGAACCGTGTTGCATCATTCGGATCGCGGTAGCCAGTATACGTCCTCGGACTATCAAACGCAGCTACGACAATACGGCATGACAGGCAGCATGAGCCGTAAGGGCAATTGCTACGATAACGCCTGTATTGAATCGTTCCACAGCGTGCTGAAAAAAGAACTCGTTTACCTGCATAAATTCAAAACCAGGAAAGAAGCCAAGAAGAAGATTTTTGAGTACATTACGTGCTTTTACAATGGAAAAAGAATCCATTCCTCTATCGGATATCTTACGCCCAATCAATGTGAACATATGATCTGTTTAGCTGCATAATTCTCTCGGTTTTAGGTGTCCAATCTATTGACAGAAGTCCAATCCACTTATCCCCTAGCCATGTGGACAGTTTAAACCAGCCATCCAGCCTTTTTTCTAAGACCTTTACTTTTTGCGGGCTTATCGTATAGATAGTTTTCGTAGAGAAAGAGGGAGCATCGTAGATCGCTGTTTCCTTCTCCAAAGTTAACCTTGTTTCTTCTGCAAAAATGAAAAAAACATCATCGCATTGATGAATAGAAAAGATCTGGTTGTAAAAAAGGATTCATTATTGGAGAATGGTTGCAAAAGCATAAAGAGGTGCTTGTAGGCGACAGAAAAGGTGTCTTATTAAACAAAAGGACTATTCTTGAACTGGGGTAAAAAATCGAAAGCCATACCTTTTAGACGAATGGGCATGGTTAATAACAATTACGGCAAATAGCCTGTAGAATAGAAAATAGGCCATCACGGCAACGCTTTTGTGTCCAATCCTGGATGCTAAGCGAAAAACCGTGCGGCCTATTTCCTTCTGCCAGAAGAGAAGCACCACCCCCACAACCTGAGAATTCCGTTCATGACTCAAAGGGGAAGTCTAAGGGTGGTAATACCATAATATGCTGACAATGTATCGTTGATGCACGAATTTATGACGGTAAAGAAAAGCCCGCCATAGCGAGCTATAACGGACTCTCCTTGGCAGAGTTTAAATTTTGTTTATTCATCTTGATCCTGGTCTTGTTTTTGATCCTGGTCTTGGTCTTGGTCTTGTTTTTGCAAGGATTTTGCAAGAGCGTCGGCAAAGGCTTTAGATGTAGCTTGTGCATCTACGAATACATGGGAATTTCCTCTCTTTACTACCCTTGCAATATTAACGTCATGATCGTGATTGTGATTGTGACTGTGCTTACTCATAGCTTTAACCTCCTTTCCATCTAGATACTTCATACTATGAAAGTTAAAGAGAAAGTTTCAGGCTTTTTACTAACTTTATAGAAAATAGATTCATATCTTATAAAGGGCTTTTTACTAATATTAGTGCATTGACTGTCAAACTTGGTTGCAAAATCATGGTCTTTTGGGTGAGATGGTTGCAAAGAGCTTTTGTCAAGACCTACATTAAGTTTTTATTGGCAATTTTGCAAACAACCAATTTATTTCTACCATTTACACCATCTCCTATAAGGAGATCAGTTCAATTCTTGTTAATAGAGATAAAGTATGATAATCTTATGTTGTACATCCCCTTGTCAAACACTTGTGCTACCAATTTTTAGAAAAAATTACATTGGCAACTCTAAGCCTTTGTGGTTTTTTTTACCAGTATATCTAACCAATACTTTCCATGTCTTATAAGGACATCAGTTCTTGTCTGTAGTTATAGAGTATGTTATCATTATATCGTTGGCTTACCTCGAGCGAGATCCAATGTTCACAAAAAAAAGAAGATCACGAAGGCGCGAACTTTGCCAACGTGATCTTCTTTTTATGCGTAAGGAGAGTAACCAGATTTATGGTACCCCAGAACTAAGAAAGATATCCTAAACTGTTAGATCATGTTTTCAATTAGGTGCGTCTTGATCGATGACCATTCCTTCATCGGTTACTACCACATATTACCTGGAATAATATCGCAACGTATGTTATTCTTGCATCACATCTTTTGTTACCCAACCGAACATTTTCATATTGGCTCCCTGCACCGGGAGCTCTTTTTTTTGTACATTGCCATAAAAAGCGCGAGCGCCTAGGAAATTTGGTCTTAACCCCCTCAAGTAGACAATAAAAAAGAGCATGTTTATGAAGCGACCGCAAACCTGTATTCTTCAAGTGACCGGTCGCCTATTTTTTTCTGAAATCGCTAATTTTTGTAGAAGCGAATATATTCATTCATCATAGCCTCGGCTACTTCTAACGTCTGAGGCTTCTCTAAATAGACTTTCTCGGTCTTTAGATGCGAGAAGAAGGAACTTCTATCCTTTAATGACCATGACAAAATCCCCTTTAGAAAAATAGTGCAGATCACATCATACATGTGCTCTTCTAACACTGTCTACCTAAAGGGGATAATATCACAATGTCTCACTGCTCTTTTTGGTGCGGTTCCAGTTTACCTATCTACTCAGTAACTTTAGTAATAGAATTGTCTGGAGCAAATATTGCTCCCTCTCCAAAACCTTGTGGGGTTTTCCAATCTTTTTTATTCGTTACCTTAACTTTGTCGCCTATATTATATGTTTGGTCGCCAGAATGTTTTACAAATACATATTCGTTCCCTCTATTTTTGTATTCAACAAGAATAAAATTACTACCATCTCTGTTATCCTTGCCTAAATAAGTCACAACCCCGGTAACAAAGTCTTGCCCCTCTGTTACTTTGGGAGCAGAGCTTTGTTTATTCTCACGAGTCTCACCATTTATTTTTTCTATAACTGCACCTTCAGCAAAAATAGGACCGTTAAAAATAGGCGATTGTACAAATTTAGGTGCATATAGGTTTACTGTATCTCCTACTTTAATATTATCAGGAATCTTTGAGGATATAGCTAAAATTTCCTTCTCACCTTGTGAAATCGTAAGCCGATTTCCTGTTTTCGCTATTACTTCCCCTGTACGTTTTGGATAATGCTTTTCCAAGAATTTTGGTTCTCCTATTTTTTCAATAAAGGGATCTATAAAAAAATAAGTACCGGCCCCTCCCACAATATTATTTGAAGCATAAACATGAACCGGATCTCCTACTTTAATATTTTGGGTAATATCTGGAGAGACTCTGGCTAGATAGGTATCCGTATCCGATCCGAGCGAGATTCTAATTGTATCCGTATCTTTATATACTCCAACTACTTTTCCTGTATGTTTTCCGCGTTGTTGTTCAAACAGAACTTGCAATTTATCAGTAGACTCTTGAATAGAAAAACTTGCAGGGGTCGCAGCTTTTGCAGTTATTGCTTCCATTCCAGGTATATTCGTTCCTAATAAAGTACCGACACTTAACAAACCCGTTAATACTAATTTCTTCATACTTAAAACTCCTCCATGATGTATAAATGTCTAGGCCTAGATAAAATCAAAACCGGTGTAATTATTTTAATTGCAATAAGGAATTAGGTCAATACAAAAAGTTTGTTTTTCAATAAGTTCACAATAATATTTTCATATTCTCTTTCAAAATAAGTATAAATTTGTGAAGGTAGATAAAGTTCTTTTGTTAAAGACACATGTTTAAGCTTGCGTTTCTGATAGATAAACCCTAATTGAAAAGACATCTATTCTTCGTTGCTTCTTTCATCGTTTCCCTGCCTGCATGAATTCGAGCTGATACCTCTGAGAATTCTTCATCAAATGTCTTTTCCTGTTTCAAGGCTTCAGATATCCCATCACCAATAAATCTCTTTAGTTCTCTCCTCACAGTGTCCACCCCTTCACCATTCTTTGCCATTTCCTTTAAGAAGATCAGATCATTATCGTTATTACGCCAACAATATTTGTTAGTAATACCCGCACTTTTGTTAGTGAGTGAGCATAATTTGTTATTGAGCAAGTCCATTTCGTTATTCTTCTTAATGCGTCCCTGCTACCTTTCAAACAAAAAAAGACCCGTGGACTATGAAATGCACCCCTTATAGTGGACATAGGAAAAACACCCTGGTGTTAAACCGATGAAAACTGATATGCTCCCCTCATAGTAGACAGGTAAAATAATAAAAACCTGTTACTATGAGGGGTGCAGTTCAATACTGAGGCGGTCTTCCTCTATATAAACTTTTTTGACTGTGATATTTGGATCAAGCCAGACCCCGCCGGCCCCAAGCCAGCAGAGCCCTTAGATCCCGGTTAATTCGGCACCGGTCGCCGTCTTACTTATCTATTTCAAGGGGAGGTATGTTTAAAGTATAGAGGGTCGACCTTAATGTTAACTTAGTACAGCCTGAACATAAATTAAAAAATATGCTGTGCGTCCCGTTCCGCTTTTAATATTTCGACAGCTTCACGGAAACGCAGAGAATGGACTATTTCCCTTTCCCGCAAAAACTTAAGCCCATCCTGCAAATCCACATCATCCGTCATATCAATAAGCCACTGATAGGTAGCCCTTGCTTTTTCCTCCGCTGCAATATCTTCATATAAATCGGTTATCGGGTCACCCTTTGCCTGAATGTATGTAGCCGTAAAAGGAACTCCTGCCGCATCATGGTAAAACAGTGCTTTATCGTGATTCACATAATGTTCTCCAAGTCCAGCCTCCTTCAACTGCTCAGGAGTAGCATCTTTTGTCAGTTTATAGACCATCGTGGCAATCATCTCCAGATGGGCGAATTCTTCTGTGCCAATATCATTCAGCAATCCGATCACTTTTCCCGGAATGGTATACCTTTGGTTTAGATACCGCAATGCCGCCGCTAATTCCCCATCTGCCCCTCCATATTGCTCCAATAAATATTTGGCCATACGTGGATCACACTTACTGACCCTGACGGGGTACTGCAGTTTTTTCTCATAAATCCACATTCGTTTCACACTCCTTCTCTACGAATCAACATTTACATGGACTAAACCTGCCAAGGCCAAGGAGTAGGGGCCCATTTTGCAGGGTCACCGAAGGGGCTTTGCCCGAAATGTTTAAGTGGCCCGAATTTTTGTTCAAATTCAGCTGCCAGATAAGCCCGTTTTCTTGAACATTCCTCGTATTGGTGAAAAGCGGCCGCGTCATCAGGATGGGTATCCAGATAAAGTGTTAGTTCTACTAGAACAAAATCAATCGCCTGCAAATCGTATAGCATTACATAATACTCCTCGGGAAGCGGATGAGGGTACATGACCGGTCTCTCCTTTCTTCGCTTTCGTCAAAAACTCATCCTAAGAAGGTGAGGGAGCTTGACCGAGAAACCCACTTCACGTAGAAATGGTCTGTACAGGGCAGTGGGGAAATCCCTCCAGCCTCTGCCCGTAACCCAAGAAAGGGATTGGAAATTAGCGGTATTTTTACGGGTTCCAAAGACAGACGTAAACGGGATATCCTCCATCTCAATTTCAGTTTTACATAACCATTTCTTCATTATAGGGTTTTGTCGGCAGTCTCTGACTCATCCTAAGCAGGATGAGGTCCGTATGGGCTGTATAGATCGGGCCATAAAGTACCGCGGCAAAGAGCTTCATGCGGACTGTATTGCGGTAAATTGCACGGTTGAAACACCATATACAATTGAGGAGGGGTATTATATAGCTTTTTGCGGATAGGCGGACAAGGATCAAACACGCTGACATAAGGGTAATATACTTTCCATTGGGACGGTTTTTCCATGTTGGAGGCGCCTCCTTTCCTAAGCAGACTTGCTGTATTTATTCAGGTATTGGTTCATTACCACTTTATGAGGAACAAATACGGTTTATGAAAGGACAAAACCCGCCTAAATGATATGCTCCCCTTGCGGTAGACAGTTGAAATAATAAAACTGTTTACTGTAAGGAGGAGCATTTTTTCATGTCCCCTAAAGCAAAAGTATCAGGATCAGAAAAGATTGCAGCTGTTGAAAAGTATTTACGTGTAGAAGATTCGCTTAATCATTTAGCAGCACTTCTTGATGTACGCCATTCATCCGTTAGGCAATGGCTTCAGACTTACCAGTCGCTAGGCCCAAACGGATTGCTTCAAACATCACAGAATGCATCTTACTCCGCAGAGTTAAAAAGAATAGCTGTCGAGGACTATTTGGCTGGCGGCGGTTCTCACATGGATATTTGTAAAAGATATGGCATTAAGTCAACTTGCCAATTGCGGGATTGGATTCTGAAATATAATAGTCATGAGAAGTTGAACACTTCCGGAACGGGAGGAGTGCCGATCATGACAAAAGGACGAACAACTACTTACGATGAGAGAGTTGAAATCGTCAGATTCTGCATTGAACATCAACACAATTATGCCCAGACAGCTGATAAATTCCAGGTATCCTATCAGCAAGTGTATTCATGGACAAATAAATACTTAACATCTGGTGTGGATGCACTTCAGGACAGACGCGGGAAAAGAAAATCTGAGGATGAGATGTCCGAAGTGGAGAAACTAAGGGCTCAGAATAAGCTGTTACAGGCTGAGAACAGAAGGAAGCAGATGGAGATCGATTTGCTAAAAAAGTTGGACGAGATCGAAAGGAGGCGGTTCTAAGCCAGGTAAGGTATGAAACGATATACCTTGCAATACGCGGGCTCCATGAAACGAAGTCATATCCCATATGTCAATTATGTGATCTTATTGGGATCCAACGTTCATCGTATTATAAATGGATCAACCGGAAAGAAAGCATGAATGAGATCTTTAATAAAGCGTTGCTTCCCATGATTAAAGATGCCTACGAGGAAAAGGATGGCATCCTTGGATATCGCCAGATGACCATTAAACTAAACCGGGAACGCCATTTAACTGTCAATCATAAGCGAATATACAGACTTATGGGCATCCTAGGCCTTAAATCGGTATGCCGCAGGAAGCGAAAAAACTACATCCATTCCACGCCTGAAATTACGGCGGAAAATATCTTGAACAGAGACTTTGAATCCTTTGAGTTCGGTACAAAATGGCTCACAGATGTGACTGAAATGAAGTATGGCAACCAAAACAAGGCTTATCTTAGTGCAATCCTTGATTTATCGGATAAAAGCATTGTTTCTTTTGTGGTGGGGCATTCCAACAACAATGAACTTGTATTTAAAACTTTTGATATCGCCCATATGACTTATCCTGACGCTATACCCCTCTTTCACAGTGACCGGGGTTTCCAATATACATGTAAAATCTTCAAGAAAAAACTAGACGATGCAGGTATAACTCAAAGCATGTCCAGGGTATCCAGATGTATAGATAATGGCCCAATGGAATCATTCTGGGGAATGGTGAAATCCGAAATGTATTATCTTCGTAAGTTCTATACATATGAGGAACTGGAAGCAGCCGTGATAGAATACATCGATTACTACAATACTCGTCGATACCAGAAAAGACTTAATTGTATGACGCCGTTGGAATATAGGCAATACCTTCTAAGTTCAGCAGCATAGAAAATGGCACCAACCATGTATGGTTAGTGCCACAACTTTTTTTTGTTTTTTACACTGTCTACTTGACAGGGGTCAGTTCAAAATGGCGGGTTTTGTCTCAGACTATCGACAAAGTCCTTGGATTCAACGCTGAGAGAAAAGAATTTCAGCTGGAGAGCTCTATTCATCAGATATACCGGAAAAATCATCTTTGGGTGAAGAGGGCTGGTCCTTTTTCTTAAGATGAACACGCATAATCCGAAGACGGTCCACTTCTCCCACTTCAAAAATGTAATGGCCAAATATCACTTGCTGGCCTTTAACCGGGGAGCCTTCCAACTTTTTAAATAGCCACCCTCCTATCGAATCGACTTCTTCATCCTCTATATCAAGCCCGAGCAGGTCATCCAGATCTTCGATAAGCATCCGGCCGTCTACGGAAATCACATTGCCGTTGTATTCTACTTCCGGCCGTTCGTTTTCATCAAATTCATCATGCAGCTCTCCTACGATTTCTTCCATGATGTCTTCCAGAGTAAGCAGCCCCGCAGTACCCCCATACTCGTCCACCACAATGGCAAGCTGAGAGTGTTTTTTTTGCATAAGCCTCAGTACACGGCTGATTTCCATAGATCCAGGCACGCTCAGAATAGGACGAATAAACCGTTTCAGATCTTTTTCTTCCCGGTCACGCTCCTCTCCATCCGGCAGCAGCAAATCCGTAATATGAACGAATCCCACGACTTGGTCCTTATCTTCTACAGCAATCGGATACCGCGTATGTTTTGTTTCAAAAACCAGTTTAAGGTTATCTTCGTAGGACTGGCTCAGAAATAAGCAGTCCATGTCCATCCGCGGCAACATCACTTCCCTGGCTACACGACCGGAAAATTCAAATACATTATCAAATAGTTCCATTTCTTCTTTATCGATCTGCCCGCTTCGTGCACTCTGATTCATGAGAATCCGGATTTCTTCTTCCGTATGAACCTCTTGTTCCGTAGCAGGGTCAATACCAAACAGGCGAAGCAACAGATTAGCGGCCCCGTTCAGCAGCCAAATGGCTGGAAGAAAAATTTTGTAAAACCAAAGCAGCGGGACAGAAAGCCATAACGCGGTTGATTCCGGCTTTTGGATAGCTAAAGACTTGGGAGCAAGCTCACCTAATACAATATGAAGAAAAGTCACTAATGCAAACGATAAGATAAAGGAGATTGTCGTTGAAATTGCCCCTATATCCAAGTGGAAAAGATGAAACAACGGCTCAATAATTAAATGGGCTATTGCTTTTTCTCCTATCCAACCGAGTCCGAGAGAAGCAAGGGTAATTCCAAGTTGGGTTGCGGACAGATAGGCATCAAGATGACTGGTTACCGACATGGCATATTTGGCTCTGATATTCCCTTCGTTCACCAGTTGCTGAAGTCTGGATTGGCGGACTTTAACAAGTGAAAACTCAGCCGCAACAAAAACCCCGTTTAAAAGAACTAAAATGAAGACAAGAGATAAATGAAGAACAATCTGTCCCCATTCAAATGTAGTATTTCCCAATGGTCTCTAAACCCCTTCATTCATAAATATCTGCAGCCTACCAGTGGGATTGCTAGATAAGGGCCTTCCGCCCCATAAAGTCCACTTTCGGATAATAAGCATGGACTACAAGCAAGTTTGGCCCACAGCAGTTTGCTTGGGGACAATGACAATTAACCTGACGGTTCAAAGGGTGTCCTTCCCACGTGGCAAACACATCGTCCATCCGGTCCTGTTTCACATTGCCCAATGGCGGAACATCTGCAAAATCAGTCACATACACGTCACCTGTAAAGAGATTCACATTCAATCTATTTCGCCCATCCGGATCATTCCGGACGGTTAGATTCGGCTCGGAACGAAGCCGACGAATCAGCTTGAGGTCTTCTTCAGACGGATTACACGAAAAGAAAGGAAGCGTTCCAAACAACATCCACATCTGCGGATTCCGTACATCCAACAGTTGATGGCAGGCTTCCCGGAGCTGATCAAGGGACAAAATAGGGAGATTGGAAGCAAATGAGCTTGGATACATAGGATGAACTTCGTGGCGTTTACAGCCCATCTCATCGATTAGCTTATGTATATGACCCAGTTTCTCATACGTCCGGTAATTTATCATGGTTTCCGCCGAAACAAACAGCCCCGCTTTACTTAATGCTACTGTGTTTTCAACCATCCGGTCGTACAGCCTAGTAGCGGCAGTTTTCCCTACTTCACGATCCGCACGCACGAAACCTACCTGATGGAAATCTTCCACATTCGTATAGTTAAAGGAAATGTGCATCACATCCAGAAAAGGCGCGATCAGCTCATATCTGGCTAAATCCAGAGTCAGATTGGAATTGAGCTGGGAGCGGACTCCTCTTTCCTTGGCATATTTCAACAAAGGTATAATTATATCCTTTACCGTTTTGAGGTGGAAAGTGGGTTCTCCGCCTGTAATACTGATTGTTTCCAGATGTTCTACCTCGTCTAATCGCTTGAATATCAGGTCAAGAGGAAGCTTGCTTCCTTCAGAAGCCGTCAGGGTATCTCCTACAGCACAATGTTCACAACGCATATTACACATATTAGATACCGTGAATTCTACGCTGGTTAATGTATGCTTGCCGTACTGCCGCAAGGAACGGATCGGATCCCAAGGATCATTTTCCGGCGACAATAAAGCGTTCATAGTTGTTACAGATTGATTCATGCTCTCTCACATCCGATAAAATATAGTTTGCTTTCATCAATTTTCCGAAATTGATTCTAATAAAACTTATGTATTCTATATTCTACCTGATGACGGCTAAAAACAAAACCATCCGCTTTCAGCCTTCCTGCTTTTCCCCTTTGGAAACCCGGTGGGGTTTAAGCCATCCTAGTCCCCACCAATTTGCTTTTCACAGGCAGCTTCATAAGGGAGGGGGCAAGCAGTATTCTGACCACTGTAGCATCCACGAGTACCGCAAGCGATAGTCCAAGACCAAGTGCCTTCATGATTTCAATATCGGTAATAATAAAAAACCGTGTTTCGTTTCAACACGGTTTGGTTGTTTCTCTGTCTGCTTTGCAATTTTTTATCTAAACCATAAATAGATCCCAAAAACAAGAGCCAATAGAAAACGATAATAAGCAAAATAGGTCAGCTTCATACTCTGTACCAGCTTAATAAAAGTTACAACAGCCAGCAGTGCTACGATAAAGGAAACAACAAATCCAACTGCGAAAAATCCAATGACGTCTCCACTGAAATGCTGCAAATGCTTAAGCAGGGAATAGCCGGTTGCTGCGAACATAATGGGAATCGCCATGATAAAAGTGAAGTCTGCGGAGGCTTTACGGCTTACCCCAGATAGCATTCCTCCTGCAATCGTAGAACCGGAGCGGGAAAATCCGGGCCAAAGGGATAATATCTGATACAGCCCAATGACAAAGGCCTGTTTATATGTAATTCCATCCAAATCTTGAATCATTTTGGAATTATCTTGCTTTTCACCCGCAATCAGCAGAATTCCACCCAGTACCAATCCGATCAGCACCGTAACCGGAGAAAACAGATATTCATCAATAAAGTCATTCAGCAGAAATGCCAACAGCATGACCGGAACGATCCCGACCAGGATATGAATGACATTCATTTTCTGTCCCTTCTGCTTGTCCGTGCTGCGGAACCCTCTGCGGACAATTTGATAAGCTTCCTTCAGGCGTTTGGGACCGAGCAAATCGATGATGCGTCTCCAGTAAATCAGGACGACCGCCAAGATGGCGCCAAGCTGAATCACGATTTCAAACACCTTCATCATCTGGTCGGATTCATTGATGTTCAGCAGGGCTTGGGTCAAAATCATATGGCCGGTTGAAGATACAGGTAAAAATTCGGTCAATCCTTCTACAATCCCGATAATAATTGCTACCCAATAATCGTACATATACTCCTCCTGGGAAAGGTAAGTGTTCAGAGCAGCCGAGCATCAACGGCTTGGGCTTGGCTCCCGATAATTCATTCTATACAGGTAAAGGCTCCGATACAACTAAAAAAAGACAACAAATTAGAGAATGTAAAAAGAAAAAGATTAGGAATGAGGGTAGGAATGATTTAACAAGATCAATTCCTCACAGAGCAGATCCCTTAGGAAATCCGGAAGCAAATACTCCACCTCTTCACCTTGACTGAGAGAAAGATAACCTACGCCGAATGTAAACATATCAATTGTTCCAACTGAATATACCCGATCATCCTGCAGTGGTCTGCCATTCACCCGTATGGAAGTCCATTTATGACCGGACGGTGCATTCGGATTAACTTCTCCTTCCACTCCACTCATACAGAGCGTTCCCAGTACTTTTCCCCGGAAACCAAATCCCCGGATGGGCTTTCTTATAAATTCATCCAGCAGTGATTCTTCCAGAGCCTTTCTTATTTGTTTCCCCCGCAATTTTATACGGCAGGGATTAATCGGGCTTGGGCAAATTTCCAATAGCCTCCCTTTTGTTACACTCCCGGCTTCCAACCCTCCAAGCAGTTGCCCGGCATTAACCAGGCTTAGTTCGGTACGGGTAAACCTGCGAAGAGAGTCGGCAAGTAAATTCCCGAGCGGGGAGGCGGCATACCAGTCATTTTTGAGGGGGGAGGACAATCTTGCAACCTCCACACCGAGGGCCAGTTGTGCCTCCTTCCTGCTTTTTGTAAGCAGATGTAGAATGTCCGGATCATCCTGCAGCCCTTCTATTTCAACTACTCCTGCATCCATACCGGTAATTGTATGATCACGCGGGTCAAATTCGATATGAATCTCACCTACATATTGTCCAAACTTGCCTGCTGCACAGATCATGGTTCCGTTAATCCGCTCCGGTTCCTCCAGAAGGTGATGAGTATGACCCCCCAAAATAAGGTCAATCCCATCGACCTGCTCGGCCATCATGCGGTCCATAAGGATACCTGTATGCGATAAAACAATAAGCACATCCGCTTTAGAGCGAAGCTCTGAGGTCCAATTGGCGACTGCTTCAATTGGATTGTCGACCTTCCAGCCAAGCAGGTCGTAAAAGTCCGGATAAGTGGCTGTGACCCCTAAAAGGCCGATAGTCAACCCTCCTTTTTCAATTAACCGGTAAGGCACCATCCACGACGGATAGTTTCCTGTATTTGTTTCCGTTATATTACTGCCGATCACAGAAAATCCGGCATGCCTTGCAAAAATGGCTCCGATCGCATCCGGTGTAAAAGTCAGACCTTCGTTATTTCCAACAACCATGGCTTCATAGCCGGTTGCATTCATAATTTGCACATTGGCAAGCCCATCGGTTCCTTCCGTTTCAGGCCTCATCCGGTCCAGGTGATCTCCTATATCGAGAGTTAATACAAGGGAAGGGTCATGCTTTTGTCTGACCTCGTTCATATAAGCAGCAATCTTAGGTGTTTGCTCCAGATGACTGTGAATATCGTTCGTATGCAGCACAATCAGCTTTTTACGTTCAGAAAGCATGTGCCGTTCACCTCTCTCTCTGTATCTTATCCTATCTATGCAATGACAATCTTCACTATGACTGAATAGGCTTATTATATCACCTTTTACAAGTACTCTTCACCTTCTTCGTTTTATATAATACCAAGGGCATATGCAAAACACTGATGTATACGGATAATTGGCCTAATAAGTTAGTCCATTCCTAAGTTCGTCCGTTTGCTAGGTTCCCGGATACTTTACCGATTGACTCTTGAACCGATTGGAGCAGGGTTGTGATGGTCTGCTTGGCCTGAAATCGAACATTGAACAGAGGTATCCTGATGCAAATTTCGTGTAACAAACCGGTTAACTGGGAAATCAGTTCTTTTGCAGGAAGGGGAGTTTGATGTAACAAAGATTGAACTCTGCCAATTAACGTGCTGATAAGCGTAAAAGAGTCAGGATCAAGCCGGATTTAACTGAACATAAATGCAAGTTGGGCTACCATGTTCTTTAACCGCCTGATACTGTCGGAGTCTTGATTAACCAGAGCAAGGCAGATGCCTACAGGAAGATTTTGAAGCAGGTGTATAAAAGGCTGGATTAGGCTCTCAGGAAACAATATCACTTCTTCTTCAGAAACGGGATACGATTCTTTAATCTGTCCGACAACTGATTTCAGTGCATTCAGCAGTTTTTCTTTGTAAACTTCCCCGGTACGTAAACCAGTAAAAATCATATCAAGTCCATCCAGCCAATACTGAATCCGACCAGCCAGATCAAAAGCGGGATAAGGGAATGAATGCAAAAGTGATAGTACATCATCTATACACGAACAGTTGCTTTCAGCCTGCGATACCGGAAGGGGGATGGTGAAAAACAAGGCTCTAAACTGATGAAACAAGGAATGAAGCCTGGACATACTTGCTGGATTTGGGTTGGACAAGGCAAGGGGGATTTCAGCCGATAAAACTTCGAGAAGTTTGACCAGATCATCAGCTTGTGACGAAGTGAAAACAATATCTGTAGACCCATCAGGTAAATGAGTATTGAATAGCCGTTGATATGCTTCCTGCCACTTGTTCCATCCTCGCGAGTCGCCCCTCTGCCTTCCTTTTTTTTGAACAGGCAGATGTCTGCGAGCCTCGGAAAGATGAGATGCAGGGGGGTGCTTCCGATCTCTTTTCCTCACTGGATCTCTCCTCCTTATACGGCTAATATATGAGGGTGGAAAACCTGCTGCTTCCATATTTGTCTATTCTCTTTTGACCAAATGTTCTGGTTTCCCCGGAACTTTCCATGTATTCCTGTTTCCAGTTCCTCTTCTTCTTTCTTGTGCTACAATAATAACCAAGCAGAAATAAATGGGAAGGAGCCCAAGGAAATGAATGATTTTCCATCTTCCTCCGCGGAAGACCGAACCCCAGTTCCCGAATTGGAATCCTTACCGGATTCTTCTGGACGTGTGCTGCCTGTTTTTACTCTTATATGCGGTATTTTGGCATTCGTGCTAAATGCATTGCTTATTCCCGTATTTCTCGGTATGATATTCGGAATCACCGGGTTTATAACGGGGATCATCTCTTTGGCTAAATATCGTAAATATGGAGGGCTTATTTTTTCCCTTTTGTCCTTGATTATCCTGTTTCTGTGGCTGATCAGTATTTTGGTCCCTCTCTTGAATGACCCTACGATTTCCCTTACAGATTGGGAATAAGAAAGTTTATTGTTAGATCAAGGAATACGATATGTCTTATAAGTCCTTTTAATATGTCCTAAAGGCAGGGAAGAGACAATGAACGTACACATATATGAACTTCACAACGGTGACCGCTTGTTAAAAGACATCTATAACGGGACAGGACTTCACATTTTGGCAGCCGGTACAGAGATCAATCAGTCAAATATAGAAAAGCTGCTGCTCCACCGCATTGAATACGTTGATATTATCAGAATAGATAATTCTGACGGGGAAGAAACCACTTCTTTAATGTCACCTTCTTCCGGACAAGCCGAAATATTTATAGGTGCCATGGCTAACATGCAGCAAATGTTTGACCAAGCCAGTGTAAGCGGGTTCATTCAAAATGATCTGGTGGAAGAACAGGTTGATCCTTTGCTTGAACACATCCAGAAGGAAAAAGACATGGTATCCCTCTTGCTAAAGGTTAACTCACCCGATGATTACACTTACAGGCATAGCCTGAAAGTGAGCATGATCGCCTATCATTTATCCATATGGTCGGGTGAATCCGAAGAATACGCCCGATTTGCGGCAAAAGCGGGACTCCTGCATGATATTGGGAAAAGCAAAATCAACCCGGATCTGCTGGCCAAACCCGGTTCCCTCACTCCTGAAGAGCACGCTGCTATACAAAAACATACTATCTATGGTTATGAGATGATCCGGTCTTCTCTGCAGGATGAAATCCTTGCTCTAGTCGCCCTGCAGCATCACGAGAGATTAGACGGGTCCGGCTACCCTTATCAACGAAAAAAAGATCAGATTCATCCGTTCCCCCGTATTATTTCAATTGCAGACGAATACAGCTCCATGACTTCTGAGCGTACATACCGTGCCAAGAAAGACCTTTTGGCCGTTCTTAAAGAACTTCATAAACTCAGTTTCGGGAAGTTGGATCCAAGGCTTACATATGTATTCATCGAACATATGATTCCTAATTTTATTGGCAAAAAAGCCCGGCTATCCGACGGACGTGAAGGAGTTATTGTCATGACGAACCCCACCTCCTACTTCAGGCCTTTAATCCAGGTAGAGGGAAACTTTATTAACCTGGATCATCTGCCTCAACTGGAAATTACCCATATTATGCAGGAGTAAATCGAAAAAAGACATGAAGCTGCTACCGCGCATCCATGTCTTTTTGGCTTCAAACCGGATAACCGATTCACCTTCCATACAACTGATTCCATTTAATGCCTCACAGATTTCCTGTACGGATGCAGAAAACTAAAACCCAGCACTTTGACGGCGCTGGGTTTATAGTACCTATACAGGCAATTACGTTATATAATTTAATCTAATATTTTTTCAATGGTAGGTTTAATCGCAATGGGGGGTAGTGATTTAGTCATTGCTTGGAAATAGACATTTACTTTATCTCCTACTATATATACTTCATTTTTTGGAACAGGGACTATCAATATCTTACCCTGATTCACCAGATCCCTCCAGTTTCCTTGCAAAGCTTCTTCTTTTGTTGGGGTATCTGCAACAGTCATATACTTGTCACCAACCGTCATGATATACCCGGTGAAAGAAAATTGTTCTTGTTTGCTGGCAGATGAGAGAGAAGTTCTTTTCAATGAAGATTCATCTGAATGCGCAAATGCGGGGGTAAGTCCTGCTGTTAATCCTAAAGCTAATGTAAGAGTGGTTGCTACAGCTACTAACTTCTTCCTTGTGATCATCGTCCTGATCCTTCTTGTATTTATTGGTTGTACTTACATATTTCTATATATTAATGTTAATTTCCTGTATATTTACCAGAAATTAATATTATTGTCACAAGTGATAAATAAGAAGAGTACCCCGATACAAGTACTCTTATTACAGCATTGTATTGAACAGAGAAACCAATTGTGGCTATCCTTTGTTGAGTCCGTAAAAAACGGAATTTGGGTCTCTTCCCCGCAAACATTCTTTAAAAACAAATGGTACGAGCAACGATAACCAATAAAATGAACAGGACTAGAATGGTTGATGTACCTTGTGAATGTTCCATAATAAAAAGGACGCTCACCATCCAAAAAGACAGTAAGCGTCACCTATTTCATCGACGTTTTCTGGCATATAATTTTTTACAAACTACAATCTACCAGACAACCATAAAAAGTAAAGCCACTCCTGCATAAAAAGGCCATAACTTCCCATCCAGAAAAGCTCTCTTCCATTTTTCCAGATCGGTCCCGGTTTCCTTTAGAGTTCCATAAAAAAGGACAACTATATAAGAGATTTCAATTAATATATTGGACAAAGAAAAAATCATGAATTTATAATTTTTTCTTACTGTACAAATGATAGTAGAGACTAAAGAAGCAAGAAAAGTAATGACTAGAAATAGAAACCCCCATGACATAGATAAAATCCCCCTTTATTTACAAAACAGTAAATCCACTGACGTTGTAATTATTTGGTCCTGACGGGAGAACTAAACTTCCTAATCTCTCCCAAGTATCAAGTTTGTAAACACTCAGCTCTCCTGATATTCCTCTTTCTGGGTCATTTCCTCCGCTATAAATATAAATTTTATCGTCCTTATACTGGTCCCCAGAATATACAAGGCCTAGATCGACCTTAGACACTTCGTTAAAATTACGATCCAATTTTATTATTTTAAGTCCAGATAAATCAACGTCACTTCGTAGAGTCACATATAAGTGGTCATCTCTAGTATAAAGAGAAACAGGCCTTACGTCTGGGTAGGAAAGTTTGACGGTAGATACTTTCCAGTCTGATCGGTTTACTACGGTAAGGGAAGTTTTGGTCGCCAAGACCACTTTATCTTGATAAATTACCATATCATCCGCCACACCTTCCGGTAATGGAACTGTATTCGTTATTTTCTCGGAAGGAATGTCAACCTCATAAAGAACACTTGTCCCTTTGGCAATGAAATCAGCAAAAATATAAAGTTTGTCACCGTCTTTTGCAAACTCCCTCAAAAAACCTTCAAGTTTCATTTGGAAACTTTTCTTCTCGCCTTCATACCACAATTTGTTAAAATCTATATTAGAGAGATTAGAATGGCTGCTTACTTTATCTCCATTTAAGATCTTGAAATTCTTGGTTGTTCCTGGTGTCCTACTTGTTTCAACTTGATAATCAGAGGTTAGTTTATACAGCTTGTCATTCTTTGTACTTGGTGTCCATAAATTCCCTTGCAGATCTGGTTGGATATACATAATAGCGATTCCGTTGATCGTCTCTTCATGTATGAAGCTCCCATCTTTGGTCCAGACTATTTTACTAGGTGAGTTCAATGGATGTGAATAAGTATATATAATTTCCCCTGGTACCTCACCATGCTTAATTATACGAGTTTCGGGCTTTTCCTTAAATCCCAATAACCAAAAGAGAGCGATCCCTACTACAGCAAATATTACGAATGCTAAATAAACCTTTACATTTTTCTTTAACAAGCATTTGCCTCCTCCACCATCTTCTTTATGTAATTATGAATAAAATTATAAACATACCTATAAGTTATTCCTTCAATAATCGATTAAAGACCTCTTGAATACCACGTTCGGGTATTATTATCCTGAGCTATGTCTGCTGGGGTAACAAAAGCAACAGAATTATTCGAAACATCATAACCCGAATCTTTCCATACTCTCCAAAGTAATTGTGAGCAATAGAATTGGTCTGTTCGATACATATTTACAAAAGTTTTATTATAAGGTTTGCCAACATGATAACCTGCATTGCTACCCGCCCAAGTGTAGTATTTCTGTTCTGCTTTTACTCCATTATTATCTACAACATACATCGCTCTTACTTCATTGTTCGTTCATCTACTGGAAAATCTAAAGCTAACACAATTATTGGTAATCCACCACTTGGGGTAAAAGAGTATGTACTTACCATTGAACAAGGAGATACATCGGAATGTCATGCATCTTTTAAGTTTATACCAATAGAATAGGATGTGCTTGCCATGAAATTCGGTGTACTCGTCGGCCAGCAGTTCCATGATCCATTCACAAATCTGTTCATCGCTAACCGGCTTTCCATCTTGTGTACATGAATAACCAGGCGCAGGGCGACCTCTCCTATGGACTGTATTCGGTTCTTGCTGCCTTCGATTCACATGTGTATAGTACGTAGAGCGTTCCATTTGCAGGATGCGCAGCACGAGAGAAATGCAATTCCCCTGCTGAATATACTTTTGGGCAATAGCTATTTTATCCGCAAGTGTGGGTTCGTTTTTTTTACTAGGTCGCGGAGGATTTCCCTCTCTAATGCTTGTTCAGCATATAGCTTCTTAAGCTTCTCATGCTCTTTTGCAAGAGCCGCATAGTCAGCAGCCGTTCGAACATATGCAGCTTGTTTCAAGCTTGTCCCGTCTAACTGTCCAATATCCTTACGATCTAGCTCTCTGGCCCATCGAATCACCATCTTTGGATCGAGCTCATGCTGCCGGGCTACAGCCGTCATATTGCCAATCTCTTTACCTTTAGCAACGACCATTCTCTTAAAATCTAATTCATATCGTTTCCTCTTCATTACATTCCCCTCCGACTTGATTTTATTGTATCGGAATAAGGGGTGTACTGTCCAAGATCATTTGGGGGCTAAATAGATGCCACAAAGACAGGTTATCCTATTTCTCCTACACTTGTTTAATACAAAAAGGTTCGAGAAATAATGACCAATAGAATGAACAGGACTAAAATGGTTCCTGTATTCGTGAATAAACCTCCGTAACATGAAGTGCCGTATCCTCCACAAGATGAGCTCATAAGTAACACTCCCTTCCTTTAGACTCTATATATTTTATGACAGAGATCAAACGATGCTTGGACTTATGGAACAAAAAGGGTTGCGGTAAGGAATTTAAGAGCTATTTTTTTGTTCTTTTCTATTTACTTCCTTGGATTGTCAACATAAAATTAGACAGCTTTTTTAAGGGATAATCTTCTGTAATTTATCGGGCTCATATAGCCCAGGGTTCCATGAATGCGATGCCTGTTATACCAATTTATGTAATCATTGAGCTCCAATATTAGATGCTGTAAACTTTGAAAGTTCATCTGACTAATGAATTCGGTCTTCATAACTTTAAACGCAGCTTCAGCAACGGCGTTATCATAATGACAACCTTTCATACTTAAAGATCGACCAATCTGGAACGTAGCAAGCGTCTCATCAATCAATTTATTTTTGAATTCACTGCCACGATCTGTATGAAACAATTGAATTTGTCGTAAGTCTCCTTGTACAGAGGAAAAGGCACGCGCGACTAGAGCTGCGTTCTTTTTCGGGCCTGCGCTGGAGCCAATGATCTCTCGATTGAAAAGATCGACAAATATACAGATGTAGTGCCATCTATTTTTAACTTTGACATACGTTAGATCGCTTACAACAACACGCTTAGCTTCAGACTGCTCGAACTTACGGTTCAGTTCATTAGGCTGTTGCGATTCGTTACATGCGGCTTTGTGTGGTTTGTATTGAGCCACCGTGTACGTGGAAACAAGGCCCTGTTCCTTCATAATACGGCCAATTCGGCGTCTGGATACGATGACTCCACGTTCATGAAGTTTTGCTTTAATCTTTCTTGTACCGTATGCTTTCCGATTTTTTTCAAAGATTTCAACGATATGATGGGTTACATGGTCTTCATTCTGACGCTCTTTGGCTTCATAATAGTACGTACTTCTAGAGATTTGTAGGACGTCGCACATTGCTGATACCGAGTATTTGTCACGATTACGCTTCATGACATTTACTTTCGTCCCATGATCAGCGCTGCTTGCTTTAAAATATCGACTTCCATCTTAAGACGTTGATTTTCTTTTCGCAATGCAATAAGTTCATTCTCTTCTAGAGAACGGTTATCCTTCTCAGAGAAGGATCCTGACTGATTTGCTTGCTTGATCCAGCGATTCAATGCAGATGCACTCAGTTCATACTCATTTATAATGGCTGCTCTTGATTTTCCATTCTCGTGAAGTTGGACCATTTGTCTCTTGAAATCTATCTGTGAATGTACGTCTTTGTCTTGGCATAGTAGATCCGCTCCCTATAATAATATGTTTATTCTACTAGCCCTTAATTTTTCTGTCCAACTTAGTGTAGCCCATCCACCTTTTTGGTCATACAAAAAAGGCTCATTCCCCCATCGTTCAAGTTGGAATGAGCCTGTTGACATTTTCAATGAATTTTATGTGGTTGTGGATTGTACGGTGTAACCTATCTTATCTAATTTTTATTTCTGGTTCGTACGCGGCGATAACATCTACAATTGAGTCTCTTGCCACAAAAGAGAAGTGTATGAGTGTTTCTGATTCTGCAATTCCATATGACTGTTCTGATAACCATTGTATATATTTAGAATTATTAATCTCAAAAAAGGTCCATTCTGCGTAGAACTCGGTTCCATATTTTTCATCAATAATATTTATTGAACTTTGTCTAAAACTTTCATCTGTGCTCCTATATGCATGCACTGAATCTTTAAATGTCACTTCAACTTTCTTTTTTTCGTCATTAACGTCAGACAATAAAATTCTAAAACCCTTAATACTATCTGATAACGACTCTACATAGTACTTCGATGACAAACCAACTTTTGGTTCCCAGCGTCTCCATTTTTCTTCCATTATCCCACACTACCTTAGTAACGAATTTAATTGATTTTTTTCCATCATATATTTCTAATGTCGGCCTGCCGTCAGAACTTTTGTTTCTTACATTTACAGTTCGCCCATCTGGTAATTTTCCTACCTTACCCCCTGGTATATCTTTTACATCGGACACTCCCATACTGTTAAAATCGTTAAGAGCTTGATCGAATCCACCATTTTTTTCGAACTGAATAGCTTTCCCTTAGGTTGTTCTCCCCGGTTTAGCTTCTTCCAAAATTTCATCCAGACTTTATTGAACCTTTTGCCGTCCCCTTAGTTTCAGTAACCATTGATTTTGTAATTTTATTTGCTTTCGCCTCAAGCTCTGTTGCCTTACCCGCAATTTTACCTACCTGCTTGAATTCACCGCCCACAATAATACCAATGATACCTAGCACATAGTCAGGTCCCTCTAAGCGAACACCCGTTATCGGGTCGTATCCGGATATAACTTTGCCACCAGCCTTTATATTTCCTACAATAGGAATTAAATCAATCGCTACTGAGACGTTTTCTAGCGTCAGATAAGAACTAAAATCAAAATCAAATCCTAAGCTTTTTAATTTAGGAAGCTCAGAGCCTCTGGTTTCTTTTTTAATCTTAATAGGGTCTTTAAGATACTTCTGTAGAGTGTCATGGGCTTTTTTCGCTTGATCTATGGCTGAATTCGCCACGCTCATCCCATTGTTCGCCTTATTGAGACCTGCCTGAGCCTGCTTCATTCCCGTATTCATGTCCGTAAGATTCTGAAGAATGTTCGAGACCGCACCATTGATGACATCTAATCCAGACTTCATTTTTTTAAGCCCTTCATTTACTTCATCACAGGCTTTTTTAATCATATCACCAGCTTCTTCTATTTTAGAAGTACCAATGTGAATATTTGAAAGGATTTCTCCCACAGAAGAGCTCATATGTTGAATGCTTGCATTAAAATCTTCCCAATAACCATCCATGGACGCTGACCATTCAGCTAGCTCTTCAAAAGACTTATTAAGCTCTGAAAAATCTAAATTTAAATCGAAATTATCAAAAAAATTTCTAAATTCATCCCAATCAAAAAATGTTAATTTCTTTTGAAGTTGAGCAAGGTCATCATAATATTTTTGAAGGTCTTCTTTAGAGCTTTGCAGATTCACAAACATATCGGATTGCAAAATACTGTTCGCTTGAGAATTATCATAATTAATATATTTATCGCTAACTTCAATAGTATTCAATAATACATCTATCCACTTTTCACCGACCCAAGTATTTACCTTATGGTACCATGGCGATTGGAATTCTAACAAAGTAACGGTTTGTGGAGATAGTGAAAAACCTGATTTAGCAGAAAATTGAGGTTGGTCATATAGTTCCGCTTGTCTTGCTACTTTTAGTTAACTGTAAAGGAACTGTGTCTGCTATGATCCACATATCCCCTCTTTCCGTTTTAACTTTAACAAATCCATCGGCAGTTCCATCAAGACCCAAAACATAATTTATGTATGACAATTTGTATTTTGTGGTTTTATCCAAATCTGGCCCCTCACCTGAGAGATCGTTCGGTTTCTCTAGGTATTACAACTGCCCCTTTGGGTGCAATCCACTTATCCCCTAGCCAAGTGGAAACTTTAAACCAGCCATCCGGCCTTTTTTCTAAGACCTTTACTTTTTGCGGGCTTATCGTATAGATGGTTTTCGTAGAAAAAGAAGGAGCATCGTAGATCGCTGTTTCCTTCTCCAAAGTTAACCTTGTTTCTTCTGCAAAAACAGTTTGGGTATAGGGGGTAACAAAGCTAATAACTGCAAAAATAAACAAAACTACAACATTCGTTATTTTTCTCATAGAATCCAACCTTTCATTATATAATATCTACTTCCTTATACTCCTCTTACTTCCATAAAATAAGAGACCGCATAGAAGTTTGCCATATATTTCCCTGTTATGTAAATATACAAGTGCGATATAATCAAATTGATTAATATAAAAAATCTGGTTGCAAAAATGGGTTCATAATTGGAGAATGGTTGCAAAAGCATAAAGAGGTCATTTGGAGATGGTGTTTACTCATCATCCGTACATTAAGTAACAAAAGAGCACTTAGGAAATAAATCCTGAGTACTCTTTCTATAGCGTGCTTCAAGTTTGGTTTCAAAATCATCTTAGGTATTTTTGTACTAGCCAAGATAAATCATATATAAAAGTATAATGCAAAAATTAAACGGAAATGTTGCAAGGAACCAAACGCTTTTTGTTCCCGCGTGTGTCTTTTGTTTAACAAGGTTTCCATGTAAACGTTAAGGGCAGTAATAAATAGAACAACAGAAATATAAATAGGAATGCTTCTGCTAAAATTTGCTGTTATTAGGGAAGACAAAATAATCAATGGTACTAATTGCAAGATAGTTAATTCGTACTTTTTTAAAATGTTCATTACGACCACTTTATTTCGGACAATCTAAACTACCCAGATAGTATGCAGCTCCAATTCCCGCTGAGACTCCTAAACCAAGAGGACTAGGTACCTTTAATAAAACTCCAAATACTCCATTTGCAAATGAATGTGCCCAACCTATTCCTCCTAATACGTCAGAACACCCAAGTGTCCTTACGCCTGAGGCATGTTCTGCTTTTATAATCTCATTTTCAACTTCTTGTAATGCTTTAAGTAACTGTTCTTTTTTATCTTGTCCTTGCAAACCAAGTAACATGGTATTGAAATTATCTACTTGTGATTGAATATCTTGTACAGAAAGTTCTAAATTGTTTGATTCTAAATCTTGCTTAAGTAACGTGTCATTCGATGTAGGCTGTGTTGACGAATAGTTTGATTGATCATTTGATAACGCTCGGAGGGCGTTAATATTTCCTCAGCATTTTCTGCCTTTCGAGCGCATCGAGCTTTTTTAAAAAGTCATTTTCCACCTCAAGTAACTTAATATGTGCTTCGGCCCGTTTTAGCTTTTCCTCTACAGATACCTTTCGAAGGCTAACCCTCGAGTAGCTGGTGTAATGTGTGCATATGCAGGTATAGGTGGGGGTATTCTGTACGGGCATGTTATTCGCTTAGCTTTACCAGCGGCTCTATTGATTGTCACTGCCTTCTGGGGTGTTTGTCATAAAGAGAAGTCCTTGGCAGGTGATGTTTATGAAATTCGGTGTACGTAAACCAAACATAAAAAAATCACTTTCAGCTCGGACAAATATAAAACGTCAGGGGTTGTACATAAAGCCGGTATAAAAATGCCGCGGGGGTATGGGGCTGCAAGGAATCCAAAAAGAGCAGCGAGAAATAAAGTATATAACAAAACAACAGTAAGCTTCTGGGGTATGTTGAAAAAACTATTTTAATAAGCCCTTAGGGGCTTTTTATTTTGAACAAAAATAAGACCACATTGGGTAATTATGCCTCCTTGTCTTCTTCAGTAAGTTGGTTCTGCACTTGTGAATGCTCTATAATAAAAAAAGACGCTCACCATCAATAAAGACAGTAAGCGTCACCTATTCATTGGGATATCCTGGAATATATTTTCTTACAGACTATAACCCACCAGACAATGATAAATAGGAACATTGCTGTTACATAAATGGGCCACCATTTTCCGTCATCTAAAGCCCTCGGCCATCTCTCCAATGGTGTTCTTAGTTGCTTGTATTGTAATTCTCCATAAACATCAATAATAATACCAGAGATTTCAGCGAATATATTTAGCAGAGAGAAGAAAAAAAATTTAAACCGTTTTTTGACTAAACTGATAATAAGAGCCGTTAGAGAGGCCAGGAAGGTCAAAAGTAGAAAAATCCAAACGACATGACCCAAAAAATCTATGAAATCCGATGACATAAGTAAAGTAACCTCCCCCCTTTAGAGAACAGTAAATCCGCTCACATTGAACTTTTTCGGTCCTATTGGAAGTATTAAACTCCCTATCTTTTCCCAAGTATCTAGTTGATACACACTTAATTCTCCAGAAAATTTCTTTTCCGGGTAACCTTCTCCACTATACACATAATATTTATCGTCCTTAAACTGATCTCCTCCGGAGTGTACAATGCCAAGATCGACTTTAGATATCTCCTTAAAGTTGGAATCCATTTTTATTAACTTTAATCCAGACAGATCCACATCACTACGCAAAGCCACAGTTGAGTCCGTATAATTGTGTAAAAAGCTAGGTTCCAAAAAATGAAAGGAGCCATATTCATAGCCCTCAGTTAGAATAATGTTGGGACACAAAATTCTAAATATACGAGGTGTTATGAAATGGCTCAATACCAGATTAACGTAGATTCGCAGCTTTTGCATCAACTATTTTTGGGAAATTCTCAGGATGCGGGTGTAGCCAAGCTGCTCGAGTCTGTACTGAACCAAGTCTTACAAGCACAGGTGAGTGAACAAGTGGAAGCAGATCGTTATGAACGAACAGAGAATCGAAAAGCGTACCGGAATGGATCGTATCCACATGGGCTGCATACGAGGGTGGGAACCATTACACTAAGTGTTCCGCGCATCCGTGGTGGGAAGTTCACGACAGAGCTCTTTAGTCGTTACCAGAGAAGTGAACAAGCGTTAATCTTAGCGATGATGGAAATGGTCGTAAACGGCGTCTCTACGCGTAAAGTCTCGCAAGTAACCGAAGAACTCTGCGGAACCGAGTTTTCTAAATCCACTGTTTCAGACCTTTGTAAGCGGCTGGATCCCATCGTAACTGCTTGGAATAATCGAAGCCTGGCAGACAGCCTCTTTCCGTTTGTTCTCGTAGATGCGATGTATCTCAAGGTCCGTGAAGACGGTCGTGTACGCTCACGAGGCATCATGATTGCCATTGGTGTAAACACCGAGGGCTATCGTGAAGTCCTTGGCCTGATGCTGGGTGACACAGAATCTGAAGCAAGCTGGAGTGAGTTTTTCAGCTCTCTAAAAGGACGTGGATTACGAGGTGTGGATCTCATTACCTCCGACGATCATGGCGGCCTTGTACGCGCGGTACGGCAGCAGCTGCAAGGGGTAACATGGCAGCGATGCCAGACTCACTTCACGCGAAATGTATTAGAAGCCTCACCCAAAGCCTTGAAGGATGAGATCCATGGCCGTCTACGGTCGATTCTAGATGCTCCTGATACTGGAACGGCAAGGTTTTTATTAAAACAGACCTTAGCGGCTTATGAAGATAAGGCGGGTAAGGCGATGGGCGTGCTGGAAAGCGGATTTGACGATGCTACCGCCGTCTTAATGCTGCCAGAGCGTTACCGAAAACGGCTGCGCACGACAAATAGCGTTGAGCGTCTCAACGAAGAGGTTAGACGCCGGGAACGTGTCATTCGCATCTTCCCAAACCGTGAATCCGTGATTCGTCTTATTGGTGCTCTATTGATGGAACAGGATGAAAAATGGGCAGCCGGCAAGAAATATCTCGACATGACCGAGTACATGGAATGGCGGAAGGATCGGCCAAAGTCCGATGCCAAAGTGACTCGCATTATGTAGCACAGTCTAGCTGAGGGAATTTACACACAAATTTGGACTTGATCAAAGCCACATATAGATGCCCATTTCTATTATAAAGTGAAACAGGCCTCACATCGGGGTAAGACAACTTTATGGTTGATACTTTCCAGTCTGATCGATCTACTACCGTAAGGGAAGTTTTGGTCGCCAGGACCACTTTATCCTGATAAACTACCATATCATCCGCCACATCCTCAGGTAATGGAATAGTGTTCATTACCTTCTCGGAAGGAATATCAAGCACATAAAGAACACTTTTTTCTTTGGCAATTAAATCAGCAAATATATAAAGCTTGTCACCCTCTCTAGTAAACTCCCTTAAAAAACCTTCGAGTTTCATTTGAAATTGTTTCGCTTCACTCGCATAGTTCAATACATGGAAATTTATTCGCCTGATGAATGACTGCTAATCCGGGCCCCTTCGATTATTTTGAATTTTTGAGTTTGCCCTGGCGTTGTACTTGTTTCGACTTGATAATCAGGCGTTAACTTATACAACTTATTGTTTCTAGTGCTAGGAGTCCATAGATGGCCCTCTTTATCTGCTTGAATATAGCCAATGCCTACAGCACCCTTAAGTATGGTATGGTGTTGATAATGACCATCCTTGATCCAAACCACTTCACTTGGTGAGTTCAATGGATGCCCGTAAGTATAAATAATGTCGCCTGGAACCTCACCCGTCTTTGTTATTTGAAGCTCTGACTTTCCGGCTCCGTCTTTTACCATAATAAAACAAGTAATGACTACAGCTGTGGCTAATATGGCCAACATCAACCCATAATTGCTCGCCTACTGATGATTGAAATTCCGGGTCAGTTACGTATACCTTTTCATTTAAAGGTAGCCCATTTGTTATTAATTTTTGTGCATCTTCAAGAGGAACAGTTATTTTATCCCATTCTTTCAAAGACTCTGGGATACCTTCCAGAAATGCTTCTTTACAAATAATCATTAATCCGTCTCTAACTAGACTTAATGCACAGTCCAAATGTAATATTTCAGGATGAAGTGGGACTTCAGTGACTGTATAATCGAAATTTGACAGAAAATTTCTTAACCATACTATTCCATTATGATTGGAAGCAAGCCCCGATGTTCCAACGAAAATTTCTTTGTTCAGAACTAAGACATCGCCACCTTCAAGAAAAGGCCCTTTCCTCTCATGAAACTCACCTGATCTATCTGCCTGTGGCGTAGCTAAATATAAACACTCGTTTTTTTCAGCTTCCTGTTCTAGAATATGTCGTACAGTCATAACTTCTTCTTTTCTATGTTCAAATTTCATTGTTCCCTCAATGATAAATGGCCCTATAGTAAAGAAAGGGTCTCTTGCAAAGAAATTAGTATAACCAACTTCTTTTCTATCTTTCTTTTCCTTTTCAGTAAGTAGCCTTGGTCGTAATACTTCAACTCCGTATTTTTTTAGCACTTTTCCAAGGTTTTCTTTTTCAGCTTCCCACCTCTTTTGCAATTCTGGATAAACTTCTGCCACATCCTTCCCATATAGTTTTTCTATATCTATATATTTGGAAGGGGGACCAGGTAGTTCAATCTTCTCTTTCTCTACATTTTCTTTAATTGGAACACCATATTGTGATTGCGCTAGAACAACTCTTTTTAAAGGAGCAAATTCGCTTTCAACTAAAACTTGTTCATTTTTCTTATTCATAATAACACGCCTTTCTTCAAAATTTTTTCTGTAATCTTTTTTTGTTCTAATGTCTTCTTCTAGTAATTATGTTTTTTTACAACCAACCTCCTTTCGCTTCCACTTAAAATATAACTTTATAAATGTCTAAAAAAACATAGATTTTTTCACCCATTGATGAAAAAAATGTATCGAAACCAAAAAAAGAGTGAACCTGAATAACAGGCCCACACCTCTTCATGCTTTTGCAACCATTCTCCAATAATGAACCCATTTTTGCAACCAGACCGTTTGTGTTAAGGAGAACAAAAAAACAACCAAATGACTGGTTCGTATGGCCGCTGATTAATGGGTTCAAGGGGAAAGTAAAAGAGCCTTGAGGTGCTTCCTCTAAGGCTCTTTCTGTAATGGAGGTTCCGCAATCCATATTGTACTAATAAAAGGAACAAATTGGTCTAGACCGTGGCGAGGTACTATACTTTAATTAAGTTTTTTCTTTCATTCACTTCATAATTAAAACCCTTTTTCATCATATCGTTTATTGTTTTTGTTGAATGAACAATCTTCAAATGTTTTTTTATTACTTCGAAACTGACATCGTCAAGCAAAGCAATAAAAGCTGAATTCATAAAAGAGGATGAAACTCCAAGTACATTCTTAAACGAAACAGTTACAATATTCTCATTTAACAGCTCACCAAGAATCAGATTGCGGATTATGTCGCCATCAGCATTAGTAACGCAATGGTTTACGTGGTCAGTTATTTGAATTACCATATAAAATCCTCCTCCTCTTCTTCCTCAATTGTGTCTTTCGGAAAACAATCTCTAAAAGTGTACCTGGGTAAAAACCAAAAGCATTCGTTCTTCCACTTTTATAGAACCGAAATCAAAATTCGTACCGTGCCAAACACTCATCTTGAAGAAGTTGATGAAATGACTCAATGTGAGCATTCATATTCGGCGTTTTTGGTGGAATTCGTTCGTGTTCCACTCCGAAGCTTGTACAGGCTTGTTGAAAGGCATGGGAAACAAACTGTGGTCCGTTATCCGAGCGAATTACGGGCTTTTCTAGAGTTTCAAATAACTGACGTTTCATCAAGGCACTTTGAAGTGTACTTGCAACATCTTTTGCTTCGCAGCTCAGTCCTATGTGAAAGGCTACAATCGAGCGGTCGTATACATCTATGCAAGACAGAATAAAGAAAAATCGTTCTTCACCTGCTATAAATCCGTATTTAATGTCTGTTTCGAAGAGCTGGTTGGAGTCAGTAACCGTTCGGTTACGAGCCAGTTTTCGTGGATACACAACAGGTTTCCGTCGTTGTGGAAGCAGGATGTCCAGCTTCTTACATAGGCGATACACTTTCTTCTTATTGATCTGTAACTGGTATTCTCGGCGCAAGCAAACGGTCAGCTTCCGGTATCCATAAGCAAATCCATCTGACGAAATCAGTTCCATGAGCCATTCTTGAATCTGTTCATCAGGTACTTTTGTTCCATTCGCTTGATAGGAATACCCTGGCGCTGAACGTCCCTCACTAACTGTTTTCTTCATGACTTTTTTATTTTTCATGTAATAATAAGTTGAACGTGGGACTTTCACCAAACGTATCACGAGCGTTATAGCGTATCCCTGTTGAATGTAGATTTCGGCTACTTCAACTTTGTCAGCAAGTGAGGGTTTTTCTTTTTTACCAGGTCACGCAGAATAGTGATCTCAAGATCTTTTTCCCCTAGCAGCCGTTTTAAGTGGTCATTTTCTTGGGACAACTTCTTTGTTTCCAGAGGGGAAATCCCCTCTACCGAAATCACTCCCCATTTTCCTGACTCAATATTGGAGGCAAGCTCGTAACGTCTTGCCACGGCTGCTTTGTTTCTGGTTTCCAGAGCTTCCTTTACAACCTGTACCTTAAACTCGTTGGAATATTTCGTTCGTCTCATTTATTCATCCTCCCCTATCACTTGTAGTATAAACAATACACACTCTTTATTGTCCAAGTTCATTAGGGGGCTTTAGAGAGAATCATTTAAACCTGGATGTATTTTTTGAACGTTAAAGGGGATGCCTACCCCAAAATCAGATATTGCAATTCTTACAATATTTTTTCGAGGATAATGCTGTGCAAAAACACATCCTGTGTTCTCTGAGGAATGATCATTAATGTTATTGAATATCTCCCCAAGACATGTATGTATATCTCTTAAAGAACTTTTTTGCTTTGATAAAATACTCGCCAACCAATTAATTGTTTCATCTAACCACTGAACGCTTTGGTGGAAAGATATTATGGATAAAGGTATTGATGATTTCCTGGGTTAAATTAGAAAAATCCAATGAAATCGATTTATTTTTGGCCGAAGGTCTTGATCAACGATCTTCTTTATTAGTTTATACATCGAAAATCTGTTAATGCCTTCAGGCAATGTTACTTTCACTGTATCACCACCAATATTATTTCTTGCATACCCGGTTAATTTTACCATTAAATCGGCAACAAAAAAAGACCCGCAAGCCTATGTGATATGTTCCTTTAGATAGACAGATGAAGCAAAGGAAGCATATCAAAGCCCGCGGGTTGATGTATATTACTATTCCTTCTTCACAGCACCCTTACCAGCACTATATAGCCCACATGATGTAAGACCGCAAATAATCCCATACAAAATGCCTGTTTTAATGTCCCATACTGCCATATATGCAATACCTGCCGCGATACCCAGCATAACAGATAAAACCGGGGCCAGACGAACCGGGAGTCCAATCCCTTTCGCCATTTCAACAAGACCGACTATGACCGCAACAATGACAACATCTGTGATTTCTATATTCATATAACTTCCTCCCTTAGTTAACTTAGTAAACCATGTTAACTCATAGTTAATACTGAATATTTTAGTTAACGAAACCTCTCCTACAGGCTGCTCGCCAAAATGTGGTTATTCAGTCATGCCAGCTCATCAACGGTAAGACAACGATTTTCAATCTTAACCATCCAATTCCAGTCACTAAACTTCCCTGCATTCCAGGCTTTCCCCATATTGTCAAAAAGCTGTTTCCATTGCCAGTCTTCCAACTGTAATGTTCTATTCATGTCTTCCTCTCCTTCATATGCTTGTTTAATTCGCTCTATAAAGCTTGGTATTCTTCCCTCATCTAACATTCTGTGCGGGCAGTATTTACCACTCCAGTGCTGGTGTGGAACCACATTCTCAATAGGAATGCAAAACTGTTTCATAAGCTGGGCAATAACAATAGCTGCATTATCTTCTGCTTTGTAATAACGGCTGCCGCCGGACTTAGAGTAACAAATTTCTACGCCGATGGATTGACGGTTTCCTGTTCCGTTCCCATCTCCACAGTGCCATGCATTTCGATCAAAAGGAATGCCCTGAACAACTTCTTTATCGTCCACAGCAACGTGGAAGCTGACTTCATTGTTGTTTCCAATCATATAGCGAATCTCATTTTCTGCAGGCGCATCATTAGCCGTATTGTGAAACGTAATATATTTTGGTGTCATCTTGCTCGGACATTTGATGCCATATTTACTTGGATCTACTAGCATTTCTCTGATTTCCATCATTGAACATCTCCTTCCCCGGGTTTTCCTTTTAGAATCCCTTTGATCTCGGCAATATCACTTGAAAGAAGGCTAAAAGACTTAGCTTGCTCCCGAATGACTTCCTGATTCTCGCTAATAGTCTTCTGATACTCCTTCTCCCGAACTTCATTTTTCTTCATTGTAGTAAAAAGCAGCCAGATAAACAGCGCACCAAATATCCCGGTATTTAGCGCTGTATTAAAAATTTGTTCCTCCATTCATGGTTCCCCCTGTTTTCTTTCATCACACTTCAACTATAATTTTAAAAATTCCTAGATGAGCATATATTTTTTCACTTATCAATGAAATTTCCATATGTCCCCCTCCTGTTTTTGAGCATAAAAATAACGCCCTTAGGCGCTAACCGACTCTTCTTTCATTTTCTCAAGCTTCTTTCCGACCTCTTCCCGAAGATTGTGCAGATCAGGCACTTCACTGTATGGAAATATCCGGGTAACCACTGCCCTGCACCACACGTCACACAGATACTGTCTTCATTGAACATCTTTCTGACCTCCCAATGCTATTCCCAACTGCGCTTAAAGTCGTATGCCCCCTTCTCGTTGGTATGTCTGCGCTCTTTGTCCAGGTGTTGGTGATGGTATTGTAGATTTCTAGTTTGCTAGCCACGTTATATTTCCATCCACCTATCGCATAGATGTTATAGCCGACTACGCTTGATGTTAGACCACTTCTCGCCGTTGGCATGTCTTTCCCCGCTGTCCATTCACCAGATTCAGAAAAAACATCTGTATACACAACATGTTCAATTTCATTTTGCTCATCCTGTATCCAAAACCCCGTTTTCTTGATTGGCTCTGTGGGCTGTACATATATCGGAATATGCCGTTATCAATGCTTCTAATTTTCGCTGCTAAGTCTTTAAATGGGTCTTCTTTTACCGCGGGCACTCCTTGGTCAGTAATGGCCTTAGCAACTTTGTCTTTCCCATCACTGACAGAGGTAAAAAGTTCGTGAATCGCATCTGTATTGGATTGAATTAAATTCAGTAAATGACCTGCTGTATTCTCGTCCAAAACATCCTTGATTGTTGAAAACCACTCTTCAAAATCTTTGCTGTACTTTTGTTTTTGCTCTGAAATAAAGGCTTCAAATTCTTCTAAACTTGACGTAATCTCTTGCTCATGTTTCTTGGATGTACGAATAAACCAATCTTGAAACTGATTAAAGATTGCGGTTGTGTCTGCCTGAAGAAGAGAGTTGACTACACCACACAAAGCCGTATTCAGTCTTAAGTCTGTAATATCTGCCCCAGTGATTGTAGTAGTACCTTTCTTGACCAAAATGTCAGCAAGTCCAAGCTCATAGATATCTGCTAAAGGCAAAATTAAAAGGTTTGAGTCCGATACAATATCGAACTCAAACCCAACAAGTTGCCTAATGAACTAACCGTATCTAACTTTTAGGGGTCACTTCAGGAAAGCAGTCTTTTAACTTCATGGAACAAAGTTGAATCTCATGGTCTAAACATTTTTTAATCATCAGATCCATGTATGATAGCAACAGACACAGCAGAACCTTTTGAGGTAACTTGTGGCGTATTGAGGGCAATTTCACTTCCTAGTATTGTGCAACTACTGCAATACTTAACAGCCACTTTTTAAATTTTTTCAACCTCCAACACCTCTTTCATCAAGTTTGTAAATTTTCCCCTTTGGGAATCCGAAGCATTGTTCTGATACTGCTCAAACTGTGCTGCACAAAATAAAGCCATAGAGTATCTTTTTGTGGCGATGCATAGGGCAAGACAGTATAAAATGGATTCCAATCCTTTAGAAAAACACTGTTGATTAAACTCATAAATCGCTTTCTCATAGTGAAATTCAATATGATATTCATTCCTTACAACGTTTTCCTCATTTTCTAAAGAAAACCCAGGGAATTGTTCTAAGATATGATCTATGCAAAATCCATATGCATTTGCAGATTGTATAATCATCAGCAGACCAAGAGAAATTTCGTTAGGGTGTTCGGTGAGATAATTTGTGTATTCATCAAGCACGCTGAAATTCCCTAAAAGTAGTTCTACACGTTATTTATTCGCTATTGCCCACAAACGAAACTTGTCTACTTTTTTCTTTCCTTGTTCGTCTAAAATCTCAAACCATCCAAGGTCCTCGTATCCTTCTATATATTGTTTAGCTTTCTCATAATGACCTTGTTTAAATAGAGCAATACTTTTTATTAGATAGGATTGACCATAATACACAACAAGAGGGCGTTCTGTTATCAATGGTTCTGTTTTGCCCTCTTTCATTAGCAGCAGTTCTTCTTGGTACCTGATCGTAGAAAGTATTCTTAATTCATCGGCAAATTGCTCAGTTAAATTCCATTTTTTAAGGGAGAGGCAAACTTTGGATAGCTTTAACAAAGCATCCAACTAAAAATTTTCAGGGAGGTTTTTACGGAAGTCTTCAAAAGAATCACTGCTTTGTAGTTTTCTTCGAAATTAGATCCAATAGTGGCTCTAAAAATTCGATAATGACTGATGGTCAAACGATCATAGTGATTGTACTTTTCTTCCTGAATGATTTCTTCGTAAAAAAGAAGCGACTCTTCAACAAGACCATTCAAATACAATTCCTCTACTACAGAAAAAAGCAGTTCGGTGTACTTAGGATGTTCCACCAAAATATGGATCGCATTCATAATCAAGTCGGTTTTCCCCAGCTCGGCACAGCGAATTATAGAGGATTTCATTCTGGGAATGGAAACTTTGTTGTTATGGGAAACCTCAGCAAGGTAATATTCGTAGTAATGTCCTTCGGGTAAGCCTAAGGCTTCTGTTAACGTATCTAATTGTTTCATGGTGATAGGCCGCAGTTTTCCCTTATGCTGCAGGCTGGCACTCAGGTTACCGATAGATAGTCCTCCGTATTCTGCAAGACTTGATAACGTACATCCAGTTTCTGCTATGGCTTTTTCAAGTTCAACTCGCAAAGCAATCCGGTTATCATAATTTTTCAACCCCTCCTAGTACCATATAATTCCATAATACCACATTTGGACTTTTTGGCAAATTTGTACAAAAGAGAAAAATAACCATGTATGAATGTTTATGCTTCAGAAACTGGTTCTATAAAGTTTTTTTCAAATTCAAAAAATCCAGCATGGAGTTTTTTGTAATTTAGACTATATAATGGTTAAGTGGAAACGTCGGCATTATTGCTGAAGTGGACACTATATTTTAGGAAAAGGAGAACGAATGAAATGAACATGTTTAAAAAAGGTTTTACAGTTGTACTGTCGGTAGCTTTATCAGCAACACTCATCTTACCAAGCTATAGCGCTTATGCAGAAGTAGGATCGATTCCAACTGAACAAGAGAAAGAACAAGCTAACCAAAAAGTAACAGGCAATGGTGATATAGTCCAATCAGATAACAAAAATGCTGACTATAATGTAAGCAATGAGAATGAGATAGTTAGCATTCCTCATAGCAGTAGCTCACCAAATGAAATAAAAGGTAAAACAGATGTACAAAACGAAGAAGAAACGCAAATAAATCAAATTGCTGATGATTTTCAATTTATTTTTGAAGTTGCTTCTATACAAGAAAACGGAAAATATATATTGGATACAAATAAAGCTACAGAGAGGTTTGGTCAAGAAAACTTGCCATCAATTTTAGCTTTTATAAAGGCCGTTAATGGCGATTTATCCATGAGAGATTTAGTAGGTGTTCCTCTTCCAGTTACTGATGAGGGTAATGGCGGCGAAATAAGAACTTTAAGTGGCTGGACTGGTTGTGTTGTAGATAAAATCATTGATTTTACTGGTATTGGATTTATAACTGGTGGAATGAAAGAACTAATTGAAAAAAAATTATGGGATAAATTAGCTGTTGAGGTCATAAAGGTAGTAGGGAAAAACGCAATCAAGGGAGGAGTAATAGGCCTAGCAGCTAGCCTTGCATGGTTTAGTGTGCGTTGTATCGGTCAATAAAACATATGGAGGCTGATGATGAGATACATTATTTATTTTGTTGTTTCGTTAGTGATTGAATTTGTCTACTTTTTCTTTATAAAGAAAAACACAGGAGTAGAAGTTATTGACATGTTGATATATGCTGTTTTATTTACTTTGATTATGTTTGTTTTAGATTTAATTAAGCCTGATAAAAACAATGGAAAAAGTGATTAAATTAGCAAAGAGCCTTGAGGTGCTTCCTCAAAGGCTCTTTTATATAGGTGGTACTTCCACGCACCACGGGTTAATTGTTATTGTTCTTTCTTTACTGCACTCTTACCAGCACTATATAGCCCGCATGAAGTAAGATCGGAGAAAAGGAATTTAGTATAGGGACTTTTCGGACTAAAAAGGAAGCAGAAATCGAAGCGGGAAAATTTGAAGAGAGAATCTACTACGGCCAAACGTTGAATGATAGAATTTTGATGTTTGATGAGGTTGCGAATGAATGGCTGTATGAATATAAAAAAGCCATTACGAAGGAATCCACCTTTGAAGCAGTTGGAGGTTATCGTGCGGCTCCATATCATACCTTATTTCGGAAACAAACGGATCATGCGGATCCGGCGCGCAGAGGTTAAGCGTTGGCTTCAGCAGTACGCCGACATGAAAGACGAACAGGGAAGAGAGAAGTATTCATTTGGATCCAGGCTGAAGTATCTTTCCGTTTTAAAAAGTATTTTTCATGATGCCGTTCATGAGTTAGAGGTTTTAGAGAAGAACCCCTTCGGATCGGTTAAGGGTCCCCGTCCAAGACATCGTAGGTATAAAGAAAGAGACAAAATACTATGAGCTGGATGATCTGAACACATTGCTCGATTATATGAAGACATATAAGCATCGGCGCTTTGAAGAATATCAACTATATTACATGCTTATGTATTTTTTAAGTCAAACAGGTTTACGGATAAGCGAAGCCCTGGCATTAAAATGGACAGACATTGAAGGTAATAAGTTAACCGTTGAACGACAAACAAGCCGAGACGATAATAACAGTCTGAAAATAACCTTTTAGAAAAAATGAGGATGGATCATATTTCAAAATTATCTGGGGAATTATTTAACACCTTCTACAGAACAATCAAGACAACCGCCGACACGTACCTTGATATCACCGAGAAAATAGAAGAAGACGAACTCAAAAAGTTCGCCTCCTACACCAAAAGAAAAATCTGAATCGGCACGAAATCGGCACAATCGTTTATCTCACTTTTATTAACAGCTTATAAACGTTGGTATGACAACGTTTATAAGCTGTTACCCAATGCTGCCTTCCATCTCAAACTTGATCAGACGGTTCATCTCAACGGCATATTCCATGGGAAGTTCTTTGGTAAATGGCTCAATGAAGCCCATTACGATCATTTGTGTAGCTTCCGCTTCAGTCAGCCCCCGGCTCATCAGATAAAACAGCTGATCCTCAGACACTTTAGAGACCGTAGCCTCATGCTCCAGGGTAATGTTATCATTCCTTATTTCATTGTAAGGAATGGTATCGGAAGTGGATTCCTTATCCATAATCAGGGTATCACATTTAATATTCGCTTTGGCTCCCTCCGAGTTACGGCCAAATGAAGCCAGTCCGCGGTACGTTACCTTACCGCCATGTTTGGAGATCGACTTGGATATGATTGTCGAAGTTGTTTCAGGAGCCTGGTGAATCATTTTGGCTCCCGCATCCTGATGTTGTCCTTTTCCTGCAACAGCGATGGACAAAACAGAACCTTTCGCTCCACGGCCTTTCAGAATAACGGCTGGGTATTTCATCGTAAGTTTGGACCCAATATTGCCATCCACCCACTCCATGTTGGCTCCTTCTTCAGCAACCGCACGTTTAGTAACAAGGTTATAGATATTAGGTGCCCAGTTTTGGATGGTGGTATAACGGGCACGGGAGTTTTTGCGGCAGATGATTTCCACAACGGCACTATGCAGAGAATTCGTACTGTAGATAGGAGCAGTACATCCCTCTACATAATGAACGAAGCTGTCTTCATCCGTGATAATCAGCGTACGCTCAAATTGTCCCATGTTTTCAGAGTTAATGCGGAAGTATGCCTGCAGCGGAACTTCACATTTGACCCCTTTCGGTACATAGATAAAGCTCCCTCCCGACCAAACCGCACTGTTCAATGCTGCGAATTTGTTATCGGTTGGAGGAACTACCGTACCAAAGTATTCTTTGAAGAGCTCTGGATATTCACGAAGGGCAGTATCCGTATCCGTGAAGATAACTCCCTGTGCTTCCAGTTCTTTTTGCATGCTATGGTAGACAACCTCAGATTCATATTGAGCCGACACACCCGCAAGAAATTTTTGTTCGGCTTCCGGGATGCCCAGTTTATCGAACGTCTCTTTAATTTCAGCCGGGACTTCTTCCCATGTTTTTCCTTGTTTTTCGGACGGCTTAACATAATACTGGATATCGTTGAAATCCAGGTCATCCAAATTTCCTCCCCAACGTGGAAGGGGCATTTTGAAAAATTGCTCCAGGGATTTAAGACGAAACTCTAGCATCCAGTCAGGCTCGCCTTTCATTCTGGAGATTTCGGTAACGATTTCCGGCGTCAACCCTTTTCCGGTTTGGAATACAGCTTTATGTTCATCCCTAAAGCCATATTTGTATTCACCAAGCTCAGGCATTTCTTTGGCCATCGTTCTAACCTCCTGTTTAACATTTTATTTGTCGTGGTGATGCTGGCTCTCGTCAATACCTTTTCGAAGTGCATTCCATGCAAGAGTGGCGCACTTGATCCTTGCAGGAAACTTATTCACCCCGGACAAAGATTCAATATCTTCGTACTCAAATTCAACTTGTTCACCCTTCATCAGGTCGGAGAATTTATCCGCAAGATCAAGAGCTTCCTCCACGGTTTTCCCTTTTATCGCATCTGTCATCATGGAAGCAGAGGAAAGACTGATTGAACATCCTTCTCCTGTAAACTTCGCATCCTTGACCGTTCCTTCTTCAATTTGCATTTGAAGTGAAATTCGGTCTCCGCAAGTAGGATTATTCAAATGAACCGTAACCGCATCCCCATCTTCAAAACTGCCGCGGTTCCTTGGCGTCTTATAATGATCCATAATAACTCTGCGGTATAAATCATCCAATTGCATGACCAAAGTACTCCTTTGTTTTTAGTAGTGCCTTTACCAGTCGTTCCACGTCGTCTTCGGTATTATACAAATAAAAGCTGGCCCGGGCCGTTGCCGTTACATCCAGCCAGCGCATCAGCGTCTGACAGCAATGGTGGCCCGCTCTGACAGCGACACCTTCCGAATCCAGGACTGTAGCCACATCATGAGGATGCACATCGCCAAGATTAAAGGTGATCACCCCGGTCCTGTTCCGGACAGGACCGTATACAGTCAGTCCCTCAATTTCCGAAAGGCGTTCGTAGGCGTAGGTCCCTAGTTTGCGATCGTAAACATCGATCACTTCCATGCCGATATCTTCAAGAAAATCTATGGCAGCAGCAAGTCCCACTGCTCCTGCTATGATGGGTGTACCACCTTCAAACTTCCACGGAAGCTCTTTCCAGCTGGAATTATAAAGATCAACGAAATCGATCATTTCTCCGCCGAATTCGACAGGTTCCATTTGTTCCAGTAAGGTCTGCTTTCCATACAATACCCCGATTCCGGTCGGCCCACACATCTTATGTCCTGAAAAGGCAAAGAAATCGCAGTCCAGATCCTGCACATCCACTTTCATGTGAGGTGTACTTTGTGCTCCGTCAACGAGAATCTCCGCCCCGTAACGATGAGCAATAGCAGCAATCTCCTTCACCGGATTGACCAATCCGAGCACGTTGGACATATGAACCACAGAGACGAAACGCGTCCGTTCGGTAATGGTGTTTTCCACATCCTCCAGACTTATGGTTCCGTCAGGCTGGAGGGGGATGTATTTGAGTGTAGCACCGGTAGCTTTGGCAGCCTGCTGCCACGGAATCAGATTACTGTGATGCTCCATTGGTGTAATGACAATTTCATCACCTTCATGCAAATGGGCACGAACATAACCGGATGCCACCAGATTAATGGAAGAAGTTGTACCGCGAGTAAAGATTATTTCTTTCTCTGATTTGGCATGAATGAATCGGACGACCTTCGAGCGTGCTCCTTCATAGGCATCGGTTGCACGGGAACCAAGTGTGTGCACACCGCGATGAACATTGGAATTATCCCACTCGTAATATTTCTTCAACGCATCCAGCACTGAAACCGGCTTCTGTGAAGTGGCCCCGTTATCCAAATAAACTAGCGGGTGCCCGTTCATTTCCTGATTCAGAATCGGAAACAATTTACGGATTTCAGCCCCAATCATTGGCCTAACTTCCTCTCTACTAGAAGAGACAGCTGCTCTTCAATTTTGGTGATCGGAATTTCCGAAACAACCGGTGCAAGAAAACCATAGATAATTAGGCGGGTTGCTTCCTCACGGCTAATTCCGCGGGACATCATATAGAAGACCTGCTCAGGATTAACCTGCCCTACACTTGCAGCATGCCCGGCTTTAACATCATCTTCATCAATAAGCAGAATCGGGTTGGCATCACCACGTGCTTTTGGACTGAGCATCAGAACTTTTTCCGTCTGCTGTCCGTTCGCGCGGGTAGCCCCTTTTTCAATTTTGGTAATGCCGTTGATAATTGCCGATGCCTCGTCTCTCATTACGGCACGGGTAATCATATCACTGTTTGAATCAAGACCGAAGTGAACGGCACGGGTAGTCAGGTTCAGCTTCTGATCACCGGTTCCGACACAAATTATTTTCGTATCCGAATTGGAACCATTCCCTTTCAGAATGGAAGTAGTATCGGACACCGAGTCTCCATGATTAAGGTCTCCAACAATCCAGTTGATCTGCCCGTCATTTTCCAGAACGGCACGGCGGTAAGTCAGGTCTATCACATGTTTGCCAAGACTGTGAATGGATGCGACATTGACTTTGGCCCCTTCTTTTACAAACACTTCAACGATTCCGGTTTGTACCAGGGAATCCTTGGCCTGTTCAGAGACCAGATTCTCCACATACGTCACGCTGCTGTTTGGTTCTGCCACGATCAGTACATGGGGGGAGAAGGAGGCTTTCGCGTCATCACTCAGAAAAAGAGCTTGAAGCGGAACATCCAGATTTACGTTTTTGGGTACGTACAGGAAAGCTCCGCCGCTCCAGGATGCCGCGTGAAGTGCGGCAACTTTGTGTTCCTCTTTCTTCACAGCTTGGAACAAGTAAGGTTTAATCAGCTCTTCATGCTTGCTTAGAGCCGTTTGCAAATCAGTGAAAATAACACCTTTTGCAGCCAATTCCTCGGACAATTGATTTAAAACCATACCCGAGTTACGCTGAACCAGCACATTGTCCACACTTGCCAAATCTTTAACGGAAGCAGGAAGCTGCTCAATAGAAGTTATGGACTTTTCCGTCGTATAAGTACCAAAGGAACTGAGATTCCAACGGGTAATGTTCATTTTTTCAAGTTTCGGCCACTCCAAAGTGCCCGCAAGTTCCAATGCTTCGGTCCGAAGGCTTGTCACCCATTCAGGTTCCTGATTGCTCCTTGACATTTCGAGGACGGAATTGCGGTCAATTGGAAGGATGGTTTCAGTTGTCATGTCGTTTTTCCTCCTAATTGGCTTTCCTTAAGGAAAGCAATGTAATGCCGCTATTTTATCGCTAAGATTAGTCTAACTTAGGCGCTGAGGTGTTCATTGGCACCTTGAATTCATCAGCGTCTTGGCCTACCGTCTCGTCTTCAATGCCAAGCTCTTCCTTCACCCAATCATAACCTTCATTTTCCAGGCGTTCTGCCAGTTCTGGACCACCGGACTTCACAATGCGTCCTTGCATCATCACGTGAACAAAGTCCGGTTTCACATAGTTAAGCAGGCGCTGATAGTGGGTAATGATCAGGAAACCGCGGTCTTCACTGCGGAGAGCATTCACACCTTCAGCGACAATGCGAAGAGCATCGATATCAAGGCCGGAGTCGATTTCGTCCAGGATAACCACTCTTGGCTCAAGCATCATCATTTGCAAAATTTCATTCCGTTTCTTCTCCCCGCCGGAGAATCCTTCATTCAAGTAACGATGGGCAAATTCCGGATTCATTTCAAGGTCTTTCATTTTCGCTTCCAATTGGCGGATAAATTTGATCAGGGAAATTTCATTGCCTTCCCCACGGCGGACATTAATTGCACTGCGCAGAAAATCAGCATTCGTTACACCCGCAATTTCACTTGGATATTGCATGGCCAAAAACAGGCCGGCGCGTGCTCTTTCGTCTACCGCCATGTCCAGTACATCTTCTCCGTCCAAGGTAACTGAACCTTCGGTTACTTCATATTTAGGATGCCCCATCAATGTGGAAGCAAGGGTGGATTTACCAGTTCCGTTCGGGCCCATGATAGCATGGATTTCCCCGCCTTTCACTTCCAAATCCAGCCCTTTCAAAATTTCTTTGCCTTCAATTGTGGCCTTGAGGCCTTCGATTGTCAATTTAGGTGCATTTGACATACTGTGTACCCTCCATCAAGTTCGAATGTTATATAGTAATCATTCTAAAATGATTCTCAGTGATTCTCAATAACATACCATGATTATAATATATAGTAAACCAACATAAAAGGCGAATCTTGCGGAAAGTAGTCGCCAATCGGGTGATTTTTCTGTAACATTTATCACGCTTTTCATAATTTAAAACTTCAATACAGCCATTATCTCATTTACACGTGCTTCAAAAGCCTCATTACTAAGCACAGGGACCATTTTTTTTCTCCTCATCCTTTTTCTTCAATTGAATCCATGACTTGCATCCCAAATAAGAATCGTCCACAGGAAGGACCCAAGGTTCGTCCAATTTATAGATTCTCAAAAAAAGTACATGAAGGGGTTGTTTCGGTTTCCATCTCAACCTTTCTTCGGCAAAACGCTCGGTCCAGATATGAGAGGAATACAACCGGCTGACATCAGCTTCATCTTCAAGCAGAATATCCTTTTCCAGCTTGGCATAACTGGCGATTTGCACCTCATTTTGGTCCGGAGTCCATCCTTCAAGCGTTTTATCCAAATCCGGCCGGTATTCTTTTTTGAGAAGCCCTTTCTTTTGGTGTTCGTAAGTCGGGTATAAATAAAAGGAATCGGATTCAACCTGAAATTTCCTGGTTTCCTCACGAATTCCTCCCTTTCGCAGGATCAAAATCTGTTTTCCCTGTTCCAGGGCCTTAACAGCTACAGCCCATTCCTTCAATGCCATGGGAAAAGCTCGCATAGCAACACCTCATTTTCCCTAATTATGAATGATGCTTTTTACATCCAGCCGATCTTTTCATTATACTAAATAAGAAAACAAGATAAAACCGTTCTCCTGTTTTTGTCATTGTAGTATAAAAAAATAACCCATTCTTCCATATTGGAAAGAAAGGGCTATTCAATCCTATTTTTATGCCAGATAAGCTTTAAGCATCCAACAGTGTTTTTCCAGGGAAGAAACAATGCCGAGGAGCATATCGGAGGTACCTTCATCCCCCTCGTTCTCTGCGGTCTCCATTCCCGCCTTACTTTCTTGAATAATAGTCTCAAAATCGCGGATAACAATCCGGACCATTTCGTCGGGAGATTCATTGCCGCCAGCTTCTTTCACGGAAGCAAGTTCCAAATATTCTTTCATTGTGGATGCCGGTTTGCCCCCGATTGACAGAAGTCTTTCAGCCAAGTCATCAATATAGCCGTTAGCCTCGTCATAATATTCCTCAAATTTTTCATGCAAATCAAAGAAATGATGTCCTGTCACATACCAGTGAACATGATGAAGTTTCACATACAGTACACTCCAGTTGGACAATTGCTTATTCAACATTTGCTTTACAGAACTCGCCGTTGCAGTGGCCATCCAAATTCCTCCTCATTTAATAAAATCTTATGTACTGCCTTTCTTAGATTGCGCTCCAGGAATTTCTTTATGCATTGCGCCATTTTTTTGAGAAATGGTATTTCAAGGGAATTGGTTTTGGTCTATACTGGACAAAAAAGAACAAGGCTCCACCGTCATTTTATTTTACCAGTATGAAAAATAAGGCGCTGTGAAAGACGTCATAAAGGAGGTTCGAGGTGAGTACTTATCATCCTTTTACGGAACGGGAAGCCATTGATTATGCCCGGAGCATCCCGCAGTTTTTTGAAGCCGGAGCAAATCTGGCCTGCTCGGAAATCGGAGATGGAAATTTGAACCTGGTGTTTCAGGTAAAAGACACTATTTCCGGAAAAAGCATCATTGTTAAACAAGCGCTTCCTTATGCCAAAGTAGTTGGAGAATCCTGGCCTCTTACTTTGGACCGAGCCCGCATTGAAAGTGAAGCATTAAAACTGCAAGGACGCTTATGTCCGGACCTTGTACCGAAAGTATATGTCTATGAGCCGGAACTGGCCTTGACCGTAATGGAAGATTTAAGTGACTACACGATTATGCGGAAAGGATTGATGGACGGCAACAGCTATCCCCTTTTTGCAGAGCATATTGCTGACTTCCTCGCTCATACCTTGTTTTTCACCTCTGACTTTGGAATGCATCAGCAGGAAAAGAAACAACTGGTTAAAGCCTTCATTAACCCGGAATTGTGCAAAATCACAGAGGATCTAATATTTGATGATCCTTATACTGATTCTCCTAATAATCAATTCGAGCCAGGACTGGCCGAAGAAGTGCAGGCCCTGTGGAGAGACCGCGAACTTCATATGGAAGCAGCTATCCTTCGTCAAACCTTTCTTACCCATGCCCAAGCCCTGCTTCACGGGGACCTTCATACAGGAAGTATTTTCATTAAACCTGACTCAACCAAGATTATTGACCCTGAATTCGCTTATTACGGGCCCATGGGTTTTGATATTGGAGCAGTAATCGCCAACCTTTTACTTAATTTCGCCGGACAAGAAGCCTGGTGTAAGGAGGATGCCGGAAGGATCGTATTCCGAACTTATTTGTTGGAAACCGTTCGCGGGTTATGGAACCGGTTGGACCGTAAATTCCGTCATTTATGGAATACTCAGACGGTAGATCGAATGGCAGAAACACCAGGTTATCAGGATTGGTATATGGAACGGCTGCTTCAGGATACAGCAGGCTTTGCCGGCTGCAAAATGGTCCGGAGAATCGTAGGCCTGGCGCATGTTGCAGACATTGACGGGATTGAGGATGACAGGAAACGCGGAATCGCCCAGCGCATGGCTCTGGCCATTGGAACATCCCTAATTAAACAGAATCGCCGTATTACATCCGTGGAGCAGTTGATTGATTTTGCGGAAGCGGCCCTGGACGGCTCCCTGGATACTGCAAACAACTAGAAGAAAGGATGGTGTACTTATGCAGTCTATTACAACGGAAGCGTGTTCTCCCCTGATTTCCCTCACTTGGGAAGGAGACCATTTAGCTTTGCTTGATCAGCGGCTCCTTCCCGAAGAAGTCGTTTATTTGAGGCTTCACACTCCGGAGGAAGTGGCAGAAGCCATACGCCATCTTGCCGTACGGGGGGCTCCGGCCATAGGCATCGCCGCGGCCTATGGGGTTTATCTTGGCATGAAGGATTTCCAAGCCAGAGCAGATGCCGCTGAAGATGATGCAAAGCGGCAGCTGCTGGCGGTATTGCGTGCACATGCCATCCTGCTGGCGGGTTCACGGCCTACCGCTGTGAATTTGTTCTGGGCGCTTGACCGCATGAAGCGCCGTGCAGAAGCCTTCGCCGTCGATGAGCGTATCACGGTCCAGGCGATGAAACAATCGCTGCTGGCAGAAGCGGTCCGCATTCACAAAGAGGATGAGGATACCAACCGCCGGATCGGTGAGCATGCCCTCACCTTGTTTACGGATGGCATGGGAGTCCTCACCCACTGTAATGCGGGCGCTCTCGCCACAGCTAAATACGGGACGGCGCTGGAACTCCAGCGGGCAGGCCTCGATGTGACGCTCATCTGCGACAATATGGCTGGCGCCATCATGGCTAAAGGCTGGGTCCAGGCGGTAATCGTCGGGACAGACCGGGTAGCCGCCAACGGAGATGTGGCCAACAAGATCGGCACGTACAGTGTGGCGGTTTTGGCCAGGGCCCATGAAATTCCGTTCTATGTAGCGTGCCCATTGTCCACCATTGACCTTTCCACACCGACAGGGGCCGATATTCCGATTGAAGAACGTATCGCTGAAGAAATTACCGAAGGCTTTGGCAAACGGACTGCTCCACGGGGTGTGAAAGTATATAATCCTGCTTTCGATATTACACCCCATGACTACGTAAGCGGCATTATCACGGAAAAAGGAATTGTTAAAGGAAATTATAAAGAGGGCTTGCGTAAATTGTTTCAATCAAGGTTATCTTAAACGTGCCGAACAAGGTGCGTTTTATTTTTTGGAAAGCTACTTGACAAAAGTAAGTGTGCGTCGTATGATAATTCTTGTATCTTACATAAAGTTAGTAAATAACTTTTTATTATAACATGTATAGGAGGAAACAGTATGAACAACATTTTGTACATCACGGCTAACCCTAAAGCCATTTCCGAGTCTTTCGGGCTTCAAGTTGGAGATCAGTTCGTAAAAACATTGAAAACCGAACATCCGGAACTTAACATTCAGCACCTGGACTTGTTTAAAGAAGAGATTCCTTTTATTGATGCCACTGTCCTGGGTGCTTGGGACAAGCTTCGTACAGGGGAAGAACTCATTCAGGAAGAATCCCGCATCATCACCCGTATGAACGAAGTGCTGGAACAATTTAAAGCTGCGGATGCCTATATTTTTGTAACTCCAATGTGGAATCTAAGCTTCCCTCCATTACTCAAGGCTTTCCTGGATAACGTAATTATCGCCGGACAAACGTTCCGTTACACCGAAAACGGACCACAAGGCCTGTTGACCGGTAAAAAAGCTCTGCATATCCAAGCCCGCGGCGGCGTTTACTCTGAAGGCCCTGCAGCCGCACTGGAATTTACTAATCCTTACCTGAAAGCGGCACTCGCTTTTATCGGTATTACAGACTACAGCGAGCTGAACGTAGAAGGCATAGCCGCATTCCCGGATCAAGCTCTTACCATTTTGGAAGAATCCAAAGAAAAAGCAGTAGAAATGGCAAAACAATTCATCCCTGCCCGGGTTTAATCCTATTTTTTAGAACGCAGCCGCGATATACGGCTGCGTTTTTTGGCTATATAATACACTCCTTATACCTCCGGTATTGCATTGGTGTTACTCCATAGGCTTTTTTAAAGACATAGTGCAAATAATTACTTGTAGCAAATCCGTTTTCCAGTGCAATTTGTTCGAGCGTCTTGCTGCTCCGTACCAGTTCCTCCCGGATACATTGCAGCCGGTAACTTTCGACATACTGGCTGAAAGTCATCTCCGCCTTTTCCCGGAAAATACGCTGCAGCTGCCTAGTTCCGCAACCCCTTCCAAGGTAATCGGCCTCCTGTAGTTATCGTGAATAAAGTCAGCAGGGTTACAAAAAAAGAGCCCGTTATCCGGACTCCGTCTTAACTTGTTATTCCGCTCCAATCATTCGCAAAATAGCTTCTCGTCCCGTCATCCCCGGGCAGACGCCCAACTTCTCAGCAGTATGGGTTACCGATTCCAGGGGAGAGTCAAGCAGCTCGTGAATGGTACGAACGCCTGTAGCTCTTGCCGCTATAATTTCCCTGTCTCTCAATCGCTCATTTAGTAAAGCTACATCCAGTGCTCCGCACATAATGTATCCGTTATCAGTTGTTACGATTAGCAAATTTGTTTTTGGCAAATGAACTTCAATGGCGATTGCGGTATGCCCTCCGATTTGAATAGGTTCCACTTTCATCATACTTATGCCAACTCCTCTATGCAGTCTCTCTCACGCAGTATATGCGGGCGGCCGGGGCAGAGTTCCGCAAAAGCGGAAACTTCAGTACCCCCTCCGCTTATTTTCATGATATAGTTATACAGTCGAATCCTTTCATAGCTCAGAATTTATGCAGAACGCTGATCTATTCGGTTTTGGCATACATATGAAGTTAATTCAGCTAAGGAGTATACTTATACCGTTAAGGAATAATGATTTACGTATGTGGAGGTATGTGGAGTTTTTATGGGAACGCAGCACACAACAACAAAGCAGGGGCACTTATTCACTGTCGAAATTCTCATCGAAGAAGAGACCAACGGACTCGCTTTGGAAACATTGGTTCATCTTTTGAACCAGAAGGGAATTAAAGACTACCGAATTCTAAACGGTATGGAACTTGGCAAGTTAATTGAGCTAAACACGCAAAAAAAACAGGAGGAAGAAGAGGAATCTGCTGTTGTCCAGCAAATTCAGGAACTGATTCGGAATAATTCCCTGATCAGATTAACCGTCCTTAAAGCAAGAGGAATATTTCGGTTTATCATGTTGATGAAAAAAAGTGTACCTTTTCTCCTTAAGTGAAATTGAAGGAATGGTTTTGAGCTAAAATTCCCACTCTGGCGCGAAAGAAGGTACGTTCTTTCCCTTCTTTTCAAACGGAACGGCTTTTTTCGAAAGCTTCGTTGAAAATGAGGAAAGCAGAAGCCTGTACTATGTCTGGGCTTCTGCTTTTTTTATGATAGGAAATATCAGCTTGTATACTGTTCCTATCTTTCATATAATTCAGCATGTCCACCATTACCGGATTAATCCGGGTAAAGTTTCCGGCGGCATCACATATGCCGATTAGGAAGCGGATTGTAACAAATATAGGCTCAAGCATTCCCGTTTGCTCTCCTTGCCACCCGTTCATTACATGATGTCCCCCTTACGGCCCTACTCTGTCATTATGGGTAAATATACGCTGACTGTTGTTCCTTCTCCCATTTTACTCTCAATCTCCATGGTACCCTGATGATCTTCGATGATTTTGTAGCTGATCATCATGCCGAGGCCTGTACCTTTTTCTTTTGTTGTATAGAACGGTTCACCCAGCTTGTGCATTTGCTCCGGAGCGATTCCGCAACCCTGATCCGTAATTCTTACACAAATGCGGTCTTTTCCGTGCCCTCTGATTTGAATTAATATTTTCCCCCCATGTTCCATTGACTCTACTGCATTCTTCAGCAGATGGATAAATAATTGCTTAAGCTGGTTTTCTTCGCAAAGAACCGGTGCCAAATCTGCTTCTCCCGCAACTACAATTCGTATGTTTTTATGTTTTGCCTCTGTATCCAGCAGGATGAGGACATTCTGAATGATTTTGTCAATATGCCTTGGCTGAAAATGGGACATATGAGGCTTGGCCAGTACAAGCATTTCCGTAATTATCAGTTCAATCCGGTTAAGCTCTCCCATCATAACCTCATAATATTCCTGTTTCCCCTCTTCTCCTGCGTGGAAAAGCTGGATAAAACCTTTCAGCGTAGTAAGGGGATTACGAATTTCATGAGCCACTCCGGCTGCAATTTGTCCGATTACAGTCAGCTTTTCCGATTTTCGGAACAGTTCTTCCGTTTTTTTACGTTCAGTAACATCCCTGGCTATTAAATATACCCCTTCCTGCTGCCCTTCAAAATGAATCGGAATTGCACGGGCCTCCATGATAAGCCGGTGCCCCTCCTTATGCATGATATGTATTTCGCCTTCACTTACTCGGTATCCTTTAGCCTCTTCCAGAAGATTCCATACCCGATCCCACTCTTCAGGCACGATAAAACGGAGGAAAAAGTTTGAGGTAAGTTCTTCTTCAGAGTATCCGGTCAGCTTGACTGCAGCAGGATTTACATCACAAAGTCTTCCTGTGTAATCCAAAAAACAGATCATGTCTGGGATATATTCCAGCAAGGCCAGATACCTTTTTTGCTCGTCCAAGAGCTGCTTCTCCATCTTTTTCCCGGCCGTGATATCCTGCATCTGGGAGACCAGATATTGAGGCTTCCCTTGTCCATCCCTGATCACGGATACACTTAAAAGTACCCATAATAAAGACCCCGACTTATGCACGCAGCGCTTCTCCATCTGATAACAAGTGCGCTTTCCTTCAAGCATCTCTTTCAGATAGATCAGGTCCTGATGCAGGTCATCGGGATAGGAGAACATTTGGAAATAAGAAGTGAGAAGTTCAGATTCGGAGTAACCAAGCATCTCACATAATGTCTGATTGACTATCAGGTATTTCCCCTGGGGGGTTAGCACAGCGAAACCGGTAGCCGCCTGGTCAAAAGACTGTTTGAACAGCTCATCCAGCTTTCCATGACTTTCTTCCCGTCGGGAATCTTGGTCCAATCCGCGATATTTGCCGTATTCATGGTATTCCCAAGGATGATGGCTTCTGAAATGTGTCATGGTTGACGTCCCTTTCAAAAGATAAATGCTTGTTCATTATGTCTAAATTTCGCTGCCTTTTCTGGAAAATCCTTCTTTATGATCTGAATGCAGACACTGCCAATAATATCCATCCTGTCAGAAAAGCCATTCCGCCAATCGGAGTGATGGCACCCAAGGTTCTTACACCTGTTAAAGCCATGACATATAAACTTCCCGAGAAAAAAATAATACCGATGAAAAGAGCCCATCCTGCCCACGTAATAAGCCCGCCCTGCCCGAGTTTATCCGCCAGAATAGCGACTAAAATAAGACCCAGGGCGTGGGCCATATGATACTGGACGCCGGTTTCATAGTTCGCAAGCATATTAGCCGGGATTCTGGATTTCAATATATGGGCTCCAAAAGCTCCAAGGGCCACCGATAAAAAAGCATTGATGCTGCCGAGCAGTAAAAAGATTTTATACACGAAACTCTCTCCTTTGCTGAACCTGGTTGTATACAAGCCATCTTTTACAAATACAGTTTAGCTTATCCTGGAGGAAGTTTCCACGGCAAGCAAAGAGATGCATGATCCCTCCGCCTGAGGCCGTAGGTAGGATACCTATTCTTCGGCCTACTGATCAATTCCTTCAAAAAAGATGGTGAAAAAAGCCCCTGACATGTCTATTCCAAATCAGGGCTTGCTGAACATTCCGGATCAAGCCCTAATTTTGAAAAAAACGAACCTGTACTGTGGAAGGGTTTAACATTAGCTTAGTAGAACGAAAAAAAGTATACTTATAGAAGTAAATTACTATTGTTTATTAAATTATTTAAGAAAGAATGGCTAAGTTATCACCATATTTTGCATTTGAGAATGCAAAGGAAGCAATGAGTTATTATGAAAAAGTGTTTGGAGCAACTCATCTTGCCAGAATACCTGTGGGAAAAGAGATGGCAAAACAATTTAATATTCCAGAAAATCAGATTGAACATTCTACAATGCATGGTTCTTTTTCTATTGAAGGAAATTTAATTCTTTGTTCATATAGTTTTGGACGTAAAATTACACCAAATGAATTCGTTAGCATGCTGATTGACTTCAATAGTGAAGATTCAGAAGATGAACAGAAAATGATTGATTTATATAATCGAGTGGTAGAATCTGGAGAAGTAAATGTAACCATGCCTTTACAAAAGCAATTTTGGGGTGGTAAAATGGGGACATTTACTGATAAATACGATATCACTTGGATGTTACATTCACAACCATATTCAAAGATGTAAGAGAGAACGAATAAAGTTTTAGGACAAACTTCTCACCTTAGAGAGTTTGTCTTTTTTCTATATATAGTGAGCAATCGATAGTAATCTAATGAGTATTTTGAAAATTCGTAACTGCAAAAATGTGATCAAAAGTTTTCGTAACATCTTTTATTTGTTGTATCCCCTCCAAGAATATTCAGCAAAGACACCGTTACAGCTTCTAAGGTAATTTGTCCCTACGAGGGAATATTATCATTACTAGGAGAATTAAAAAGGAGCGAAAACATTCTACTGAAGTTGCCTCGCATATGTCGGCTTTTTATTTTCTGTTCTCTCATCGCCAAGCTATTTTTTCGACTTCAGCTTGCAGATCTGAACGAGTCGCCTTGACGTAAATCATCGTTGTATGATAATGTTGGAGAAATACGATTTTTTCTTCTTGGTGATTGGCTGTCCAAACCAACCGATAAAATGTTTTAGATCGCTTGCGTACTCTTTTAGTGTTTTAGGATTCAAATCTTCGTGGGTGGTAAGAGCATGAATAAAGTCCTGAATGATCTGTTTACTTTGTTCCGAAATTCCGTTTTTCCCTCTCATTAGAAAAGTATCCAAATCTCTACTTACATTAGTCGACATGTTTACACATCTTAAAATGGTTAAGCTAACCTGTTGGAATTTGCTCAAATATCACATCACAAGCAGATACTATCCAACAGGGAAGCTTAGGAAAAGTTATTTTCATGTAAAATGTTGACTATAAATGTATATATATGGTATAAGTTCATATATGTGTCATATGAATATTCTAAATTTTTGTCTCTGACTCCGAATAAGTTCAACGATTTGGTATGTGTGATTAAAGATTTCATCCTACTTACATAGAAGCAACCATGAAAAAAAGATTTTTGGTGAGGTGAATATGAAAGCTTATATTTCTGTTGAACATAAAGTAGCCATCTTCTTAATTGGTCTAAGTATTTTAGTAGGTTTTATTTACGGATATTTTTTCGAAGATATAAGTCAAATCAAAATTAAAAGTTTTGATGGGTTAAATTTCATTGAGACATTTTTACAAATTTTCTTTCACAATTTTTCCATTGGTTTGATTATTATATTTTGCTCTATCTTCTTCTATGTTGTATCTGCAATTCCTGTAATAACCACATATTTTGTTTTTGGAGAAAGCTTTGTTTTTATTTTAAAGAAAGAAGGATTTATTGCTGCAATAACTACATATCCACATTTCCTCCCGGAAACACTTTCCACCATGTTATTACTCTCAATAGCATTTGTTATTTCAACAAAAATGTTAAAAATTGTATTTAGAAATGAATCCATTCTAAAGAACAAAAAAAAGATTTTAAAAACCTATCTTGTTTCTAATGTGTTACTGATTTTTGCTGCTTTAATTGAAGCTTTGAAAATTTGCTATTTTTGAGAGGGGTTAGTTAATAAAAATGAAAAAATATAAGACAGCATTCTTCTTGATCCTTTTTTTTGAACATTTTAACTACCATAGTTATAAACTCTACAGCAAGAAAATCAGAAATTTTCAATGAGGCAATTACTAAAGGTATCAGTTTGACTCATAATCAGATGACTGTTGTAGCTATGGTAAGTTCAATATTTACAGTGTTCCTCCTTTCTGTATTTTTAATTTTAGCGAGGCTGTTGTTGATACTAATGTTTAAAATTGTATTTAAAAAGGGAGATAGAAAACTGATAAATGAAATATACTTTGTCTCTGTTGGATCAAAACTCATTTTCTCAACAGTAGCAATTGTTACTTTATTTTCAGCAACATCATGGACTTTTATATTTACAAGTTCGTGTGGAATTATCCTGTACGTTATTTATCTTTTTGCTAATAAACAAAACACTATCTCAGGACGAACTAAAAAAGAAAATATTTTTCAACTAATCACGGGATGTCTATTGATCTTACTTATTTGAAAGACGCCCTTAATCAATATAATCTTTTGAAAAAGCGGAACTTAAAGCAAACTGCAAATTCGAAAAAAGATAATAGGAAACTAGAAGTGCCGAGAAGGAGATTGTGTGTTAAGCGGCGTTTCAGTTGCAATGAGAATCTTGCTCTGATCAAGATTACGAAAGACATTGAGTAAGTCGTTCAATCTTCGGGAGTTTGGGGAACGATAAGCCCCTAGATCATAGCTCCGGTATCCTCGCAAATGCAGACATCATGATATTGATCAGCTAGGTCAATACCGACAAATTACATGAAAACAACCTCCAATGAAAAACCTAGGAGGTAATTGAATCTTCCTGAAAAAGATGGCCTTTATTTGTATGGTAGCCGAGGCTTTATGCCTTGTCTATAAATCAGATTAACCTACGAGGGGGGTGAGAACTTGTTTGAATTAATTGCAACTGGTATTTCTGCAGGAAATGCTGCTCAAGTAGTTAACGCGGTTTTTAACGGTGTATCTATCGTGTCGGCCTTATCTCTTTATGCTGGAATTGCAGGTGGTCTTGCATGGTTTTTATCTAATGGATTAAGGCACATGATAAAATGGGCAGGCAAAAAGACAATCATTGACTGGTAATTAACCATAAAACAAGGGATTGTCAAACTCAATGATAATCCCTTGTTTTACCCCATATATTACCAAATTTTAATGCAAATATGGATTAAGAGGTTTTGGAGGTCTTATGAATGTTCCCAAAAAGCTTTTTTATATATTGCAATACCTAGTTCTTTTTATAAAAAAGCATTATCGACTTCATTTTTCAAAAAAAATGAGATTTTTCAGTGACGAATTTACTTATTTACCTACTAACATTTGCAGAATGTTAAGCACATGCTTCACTTTGTCAGAAACTTTTTTTAAGTGCGCGTTCCCTTTAACCATTTTTTGGTATCCACTATTCTTGAAATATGTTCTTCTTCTCCTTTTATTCATCTCCTACCTTTATAAAGTGAAGGAATTCAAAATCCTGCCTATTAGAACATGGATGCATAAAGTGTTTATTAAAGATGCGTTATTTGAGTTAAATGGAATCATTCTGATTCTAATCAACTTAGTCATATTATTAGAAATTAAGGTTTTAGCTATTCTCCTGTTGCTTTTTATTTCTCAGGCTTTTAAAAGTACCTCCGGACAAACTTTCCTATTGGTCCTATACTCGATGCTGTATGCATTCCCCATTTTCTATTTTCATAGTACATACCTAGCTGTTTTTACTATTTTTGCAGGTTTCTTTGTTGTTTGTTTTGCGCTTTATTTCTGTGTATATCTAATCGGAGCAAGGAATAGGAACATGAAGGGGACGAAAGGAAGATGGTTTCTTATATTTATGGATATTCAATGCCTCACCAGAAGATTAGTTGAAACTAAGATATCCTTGATTCGTTTTGCTTTTCCACCTTACATCCTTTTATATGTTTCTCTGTTCTGGGTTCTAGACATGTTTCCATCATTTTTTGCCCAATTTTCTATCGATAAAGATATGCTGGTTTCATTATCTTTGGCTTTATATGTTGGCATTTACTTTATTTATACCAAAACCTCTATCCTTCTTTTAGATGATTACTTCTATTTTTCGGCAACCAAAATCGAATTGTATGCAACTAATTTTGTTTTCAGTTATTTTAGAAAAATTACGGTTTTACTTGTTTTCAATGTGTTTAACATTTTTTGGGGCCTGTGCTATTTGAACTTGGTCCTAAAAATGAATGGAGACCTTGCAAAGATTGGGTTGATGTTTTTCCTTCATCTGTTTATGCTACCGCTTTTTGTATCTGCTAATATTTTTGTCGATAAGAACAAAGCTGAGGTTGCACAGTATCCGGAAGATTTTAAAAAGTATGTGAGTTTTACAGAGACTTTCTTTATATCTATATTATTTCTTTTAATTCATTTATTTATCCTTATGCACTTTGATCCGAGAACGGCAGTTCTGATTACATCACATCTTTTTGATATTAATATTTATCTAATAGGTACTCTTGTTGTTATTAGTGGGACAATATCCATTGTAAAAACTCTTACTCATATGGGAGTCGTTCGAAAATCAATAAAAAGGGGAGTTTACAAATGATTCTATATGGCTTAATTTTTCTCGTACTCTTTTCTGTGCATTTGTTGCTAAAGGAAGTTATTAATTTTAAAAAAGGAAAACCTATGAATTATTTAATTTTATTTTTGTCCTTCACATCACTAATAACCTCTATTGCCGCTTTATTCTTAATGTTAATGGGGATTGACGAATGAACAGTTTAAATATCTATCTAGACCATTTTGCTTTCGGGAAGCAGCCTATTTTTGTCAAGCAAGAGGTTTCTGTTACGAAAGGGAATATCGTAGGTATTATAGGTGAAAATGGAATTGGGAAATCTACCTTTGTCAATTTACTGGCTGGAAACATTACGTCCACATTACAGATAAATTATCACAATAAATCGCTAGTTCCCGGTTATAATCCTTTCGTTTTTTTCCAGCCGGATGACTTCACAGGGCTTGAATATTTAACCACTTTGGAAGTGACCCAATATTTTTATTGCTTTACGGGGAGGAGTTTGATCAAGAAAAATTTGATTTGCTTGTTCAAGTTGCCAACATTCAAAAAGAAAAAGTATTGAAGGAATACATTAAGAACCTGTCTAAAGGAACCCGGCAAAAGGTTGTATTTATTATCTATATGATGGCAAGCAGGGACATTATCATATTTGATGAGGGGCTGGAGAATATAGATGTGGACTCCTTAGCTTCTATTTTGGCCTATCTTAAAAAATGGGTAAAAATCGAAAACAGGCTATGTTTGATTGCTACTCATAGCACAACTATATTAGAATATGCCGATCAATTTTTACACTTAGTCAGAGAAAAAGATGGGACAACGATGATCACGCCCCTCCCATCAGGTTAAGGATCATAAAATTGATAATTGGCCCGCAGGCTTAATGTAATATGCTCCCCTTTAAATAGACAGATGATCTTGGGCTCGTCAAGAAAAAGTGGATACAAAGGTAAGAGAATGAAAGAATGATTCTTTTCAAAATAAACTGGGGACAATTACCTTTCCATCTCATACGAATTTCATGAACCACCTCGGCCACAATGTCCGATTACAGTCATCTTTTCCGATTTTCGGAGTAGTTTCCTGCTTCCTTCAAAATGAATCGGAGGAACACAGGCCTCCATGATAAGCCGGTGCGCCTGTTTATGCATGATATGTATTTCGTCTTCACTTACTCCGTGTCCTTTAGCCTATTCCAGAGGCTTCCATACACAATCCCACTTTTCAGGAACGATAAAATGCAGGAAAAAGTTGGATGTAAGTTCTTCTTTAGAGTCCGGTGGTTAGTTGACTGCAGCCGGATTTACATCACATAGTCCCGGAAATTAGACCAGCATCCTTCTCACATAACCATTCCCCGGTTGAATATATTTAGTAATAGATTCTTTTCATAAAACAACCAAAAATCCAGTTTTTTGCGGTTTGCTACACTTTGAGGGGGTGACCTCTATTGGCGGAACCTTTGTTTATCGTCTCACGGGAAAATTGGTCTTTACACCGGAAGGGCTATCAGGATCAGACCCGGCATCAACAAAAAATAAAAGATGCAATCAAACAAAATCTGCCCGATCTCGTTACTGAAGAGAATATTATCCTTTCGAACGGCAAGCAGATTATTAAAATCCCGATCCGCAGTCTAGATGAGTATAGATTCCGCTTTAATTACAATAAAAGTAAACATGTGGGGCAAGGAGATGGAGACAGCCAAGTCGGGGATGTGCTCGGTATTGATCCTTACACCCAGCAAGGAAAAGGGGCAGGGGCCGGAGACCAGGCAGGCGAGGATTATTACGAGGCGGAAGTAGATATGGAAGAGCTTCAATCGTTGCTGTTCGAAGAATTGGAACTGCCCTATCTAAATCCCAAGGAACGGCTTGATATCAGTACGCAGGACATTATTTTTAATGACATTCGAAAGAAAGGCATTATGTCCAATATTGATAAAAAAAGAACGATTCTGGAGAACATCCGGCGCAATGCCTCTTCCGGGACGCCCGGTATTCATGGTATTTCACCGGATGATCTGCGGTTTAAAACTTGGGATGAAATTGAAAAGCCGCATTCCAATGCTCTTATTCTGGCAATGATGGACACAAGCGGAAGTATGGGTTCCTTCGAGAAATACATTGCCCGCAGTTTTTTCTTCTGGATGACGCGTTTTTTACGGAGCAAATATGAGCATGTCGATATCGTCTTTATTGCTCATCATACGGAAGCAAGGATAGTATCCGAAGAAGAATTTTTCACTAAGGGCGAAAGCGGGGGAACCATCTGCTCCTCAGCCTATCAGGCTGCTTTAGATGTGATCGACCGCAGCTATCCGCCGTCCAAATACAATATCTACCCGTTTCATTTTTCTGACGGAGATAATCTGACCTCCGATAATGAGCGATGCGTCAAACTGATTCAACGGCTTATGGAGCGTTCGAATATGTTCGGGTACGGGGAAGTGAACCAGTATAACCGCAGCAGTACACTAATGCAGACTTACCGGCATATCCAAGACCCCAAGTTTTTATATTATATTATCCGTGAAAAAGGTGAGGTCTACAAAGCGCTGAAAACCTTCTTCGCGAAGCCGGAAGGGGCTGCGGTACAGTGAAAGAATCCGAAAAGCGGCAGCTGGAATACGCTATTGCCGAAATCAGCGAAGTGGCCAGCGGATTCGGGCTGGATTTCTACCCTATGCGTTATGAAATCTGTCCGGCTGAAATCATTTATACATTCGGGGCTTATGGTATGCCCACCCGCTTCAGCCACTGGAGCTTCGGGAAAAATTTCCATAAAATGAAGATGCAATATGACCTTGGGCTTAGCAAAATTTATGAACTCGTGATCAATTCAGACCCCTGTTACGCCTTTCTCCTTGAGGGAAATTCCCTTATTCAGAACAAACTTATCGTAGCCCATGTTTTAGCGCACTGTGATTTTTTCAAAAACAATGTTCACTTTTCCCGTACAAACCGCAATATGGTAGAAAGCATGTCGGCTACAGCAGAGCGGGTCCGGCAGTATGAAATTGAGTATGGAGCAGCCGAAGTCGAAACGTTCCTTGATGCGGTACTGGCTATTCAAGAGCATGTGGACCCTAGTCTCATCACCCCTTATGAACAGATAGAACGGCGAAACCGCTGGAAAAGGAACTGGCAGGACGAGAAGCAAAAGAAGACAGAGGTTCAAACCGGATATGAAGACCTGTGGGACTTGGATATAAAACCTGATAACAAGCAGGCTGAAGAGGACGAACCCCGTTTTCCGGCCCAGCCGGAAAAAGATCTGCTGCTATTTATCGAAGAAAACGCCCCGTACATGGAACCCTGGCAACGGGATATTATGACGATGATGCGGGATGAAATGCTGTATTTCTGGCCGCAAATGGAAACAAAAGTCATGAATGAAGGCTGGGCCTCATATTGGCATCAGCGCATACTAAGGGAACTGGACCTGACTGAAGAAGAAACGATCGAGTACTCTAAACTCAACTCATCTGTTGTTCAGCCTTCCAAGCACACTTTAAATCCGTATTATCTCGGACTCCGTATTTTTGAAGATATTGAAACCCGTTGGGATAAGCCCTCTAAAGAAGATCGGGAGAAATATGGACGAAAAGGCGGTGAAGGGCAGGAAAAAATATTCGAAGTGCGGGAAATTGATTCCGATACCTCTTTTATCCGTAATTACCTGACCAAGAAACTGGTGGAGGATCTGGACCTCTACGTATTTGAAAAAAAAGGTCCGGAATGGAAAATTACGGATAAATCGTGGGAACAGGTGCGGGATCAACTGGTATATTCAAGAGTCAACGGCGGATTCCCCTATATCCATGTTGCAGATGGAGACTATCAGAGAAATGGAGAATTGTACGTGTCTCATTCTTACGAAGGGGTAGAACTGGATGTGAAGTATGTCGAGAAAACACTTCCTTACATGTACCACCTTTGGGGAAAAAGTGTCCATCTGGAAACCATCGTTGGCGAGAAAAAGATCCTTTTCACCTTCGACGGCAAAAAGCACCACAGGAAATTTTTATAGAACTTTACACGAAAGCAGTATTTTTATCTTTTTATCCCCAAACCAGGCTCTTAGTCCGGAATGCTAAATTAGCAGGTTGGAAATAGAGACCGTTAGGGGATTTTATTATGTCATAATGGAGGTTTACAAATTAGGAATAAAGATGATTAAACAGTATTGTATTATTCCTTTCTATGGATCTGCCTGGCTGATTCGTTAGGCACGTATCCCATGTCCTGGACGGCCTGCCAGATTTTCTTCCTTGATTAGGGATTAACATGCCTGCTTGGTGTCATTATTGATAACCCGGGAAACCGTGGATACGGAAACCCCGACATGTTCGGCAATATCTTTTAAGTGGACACTTGATTAGCTCCTTCGTTGAATGTTGGGGATTTATGATATAAAACTGAAGGTTTCAATTTGGGGCAAAACGTTATCTTGAGATTTATCTTAATCGGCTCACCGTTTTTTGCCAACGCTTTCATTTCCTTATGGAGAAAATTTTAGTAGATAACGACATAGAACTATTTTATACTTGTTTTAGAACATTAGTCCACACAGCAAAACGAATGTGTGAATTCATCTCACTAAGGAGGATATTCATGGGTAATCTGACGGATTTGCAGACCGTTATGCACACATACGGCATAGGGTTCGTCATGCTGGTGATGCTGTTTCTGCTTATTATCGGTTCGCTGTTCAGTTTCGGCATACTCCGCCTGTTTCAGCAAAAAATCCGCCATGGCATCATCATGTTAGGAACCTCAGCAGTAAGTGTAGCTGTTTTCATTGTCATACTGAATACCTGGTTTGTCTAGCTTCCTAACGGAGTATTTCGGTTCTTTCCGAAAACGCCCTTACTTCAGCAGCCTTTCCTTAACAACCGTGCTGCCTGGTTAAGGGCGTTTTTTGCAGAAATTTATCGGTCTCCCCGCATCTCTTCTTCCTCAGCAAGCTCATGCAAGGATTTGACCTTCCCATGAGGCCGCTCTCGTTTCCTTCCATATTTTCCAGGCGTTTTCCTCCCGTTTTTTCGATGTGGTCATACGCTTTCCTCCTTTCCACTCTATTCTCCTCTATAGCGTGCTCTCAGGTTACCAATCTATTCATCTCTATATTTAAGATTCAAGTTTGATGGTTCCGTTCGGATTCAAATAATTCCGCTTATATGTATCCATTGTTTTTTTTAGTTCTTCCGTTTTTTTACCCCGTTCGCTTCCTCCGGGAAATTCCTTCGGAAGATATTCTGTCCAATATATAAGTTGGTCTCTAGCAAGAACCAGCTCCGGTTCCTTACCTACAGCCAGGTTAACCAGTCCGTCAAGCATAGAGTTTTGGATGAATGCCAGACTGTTCTCCAGGCTTTCCGTATCCAGACCCTGACGGTTTAGTTCCCGCATGCATTCTTTCATTTTAGTCACAGCCTCGTTCATATGCTGGTAGGCCCTATATAAAGCATACACTTGTTTTTGGCCATCCTGTCTAGTCTCTTCCTTAAACCAGTACAGGCTGGTTCGCAGATTCTCCTCCGATTGCTTGTACAGCTCTGCAAATTGTATACTCTTTGGGTTTTCTCCCCATCTGTCCGCCAGCAAGAATAGGTTAAGGGCAACAGAAAGCAGCAGACAACCGACAAGCAGCCATTTTGTTCGTTTCATGATGTATTTCCTTTCTGACAACACCATTTCCTATGATAATGTGATTTCGGTTGTTTTAGTCTATCATAAATAAAGGTTTTCGGAACCCGGTACCGTACATTCTTGTGCATTTTGCCCCTTTTTTTGTATTATTTGCACATAAAAAATCTCCCGAAGAAAAGAGAATCTTCGAATCTAACCTCTTCTATTCAATCAAATCCCAAAATACGGTAATTGTTATATATATCTGAACAGCAAAAAAACCCGGAACTTGACTATTTCCAGGTATACAAAATAAGATCGGAAAAAACGATTATATGAGAGAAATCACAATGGAAAGTGCGATACCCCCTAGACTGATATAGGTTAATTTAGAGCGGATAAAGCGTTTCAGACCCTTATCCTGGCTCTCAATAATTTTCCCCTTCTTGGGAATTACGTATTCGTTGGGATTATCATCTTTTTTCTTAAAGCTGAACCCCCGGAAAAATATACCGTTAAATACCACGGAGAACATTAAAGCAATGAGAGAAATCATAAATAGAGAATCAGAGATTTGTCTGAGCACAAGCAATCATCCTTGCAGGTTAGTTTTCTATTATTATACTATTAGGTACACAAAATAGAAATGGCAGATTTCAAGGTATTCCCCATTTACCAAATCGAAACATTTTTACTAAATATCATTTACTTCACTCTTTGAAACAAGATATAATTTTATCACAAGAGGCAACGGCTTTGCTGCCTTACTTTACAATTAGTTCAAACCTTCAACCAGGAGCTGAATGTATGCGTAAAATACCAGTTACACGCACCGGTAAGAAAGACTCCGACATCATCCTGCTGCCTGTAGATAAAGTAGTTAAGATCGAGGCCTGCCAGGAAAATAGTTATCTTGTTCACACATTGAACGAAACGTTTCATTCTTGTTCAACGCTGGAGGCATGGGAAGAGTGGCTGTACGAAGATGGATTCCGTTTGATCAGCCCGGGAAATCTCGTCAATATGAATCAGGTCACCCGTTATAACCTGGAAGAAGGTACAGTAATACTGGGAGACCCTTCGGCCGGAAGAACCAAGACTGCCATCGCGAGCCGTGTGCATCAGCATCATATTCTGAAGCTGCTTCAAATGCTTCGTATTACTAATCAAGAGAAGCAGCAAGGTTTTTCCCATCACCCGGAATCCCTTAAACAGATGCATGCCCTGCTTGCTCAAAACCAGAATGATCCTTTTCTCCGTTCCTACGCAGTTATCTATGCCTTGTATGAGCGGAATCGTGCCGAAAAACGGTGGGAAGAGAGTGAGCAAAAGTACAAATCCCTGTTTGAACATAATCCCGATGCCATATGCTCCTTTGACCGGGCAGGCAGATTCACGAAAGTGAATCCTGCGGCCGAACGTATAACCGGATATTCAGCAGACGAATTACTGGACATGTCGATTGAAGATCTTATTGAACCCGCAGAACTGGAGAAATGGACCAAACAGTTCACTCTGTCCCTGGAGGGTATTACCAGCACGGATGAGGTGACTTTCCGCAACAAGGAAGGCCAGATCAGGATATTAAGCGTCGTATATGTGCCGATTATTATAGAACAAGTCATCAGAGGAGTATATTGGATTGCTAATGATGTAACTGAACGCAAGAGGGCGGAAGAACTGCTGATCAAATCAGAGAAACTTTCGGTTGTAGGTCAGCTCGCAGCCGGTGTTGCCCACGAAATCCGCAATCCGCTTACTTCCTTGAAAGGTTTTGTCCAATTACTGCAGGAAAAAATTGACGGGTACGATACTTACCTTGATATCATGGTTTCAGAATTGGAACGGATTAATTTCATCGTCAGTGAGTTTTTAGTTTTTGCCAAACCCCAGCGTGTGCACTTTCAGCCTAAAGACCTGCACCAGATGCTGAAAAATACGGTAGCCTTGTTAAACACTAAAGCCATTATGAGCAATGTGGAAATTAAGGACGAGATCCAGGAACTACTTCCCCTGGTGTTTTGCGACGAGAATCAAATTAAGCAGGTATTCATCAATGTGCTAAATAATTCGATCGAAGCTATGCCTGAAGGAGGTACTATCCGGTTAGGGGGGAATTGCAAAGACGGCCAGGTCACGTTAAGCTTTTCCGATGAAGGGGTAGGAATATCCGAAAACCGCCTTACAAGGATTGGGGAACCTTTTTATACCACCAAGGAAAAAGGGACCGGACTCGGACTTATGGCAAGTTATAAGATCATGGAAAACCATAAGGGGCAAATCAAGATAACCAGCGAAGTCAATAAAGGTACAATTGTTCATCTTCGGTTCCCGGTTTTATCCGGGCAGCATTCCGGGTAATCCAAACGTAAAAACATGTAAAAGCCCCCTGCAAAGAGGGGGCTAATATCGGGATTCAAGAAAAGGGGAATGAATTAATATACCGTTGGATAGCGATATGACGGGTATGGATAATAAGGATACGGATAAGGCACAGGCTCGACAACCACTATTGGAGGATAGCCTCCGTGCCAACCATGCCAGTGGTGGCCGCCATGCCAACCTCCGTGATGGCCATCATGCCAACCGCCATCCCAACCGCCATGATGTCCGTCCGGACGCTTTTCAATTTCCGAATATTCACGTTCTTGCGTCATATTCTTCTCCTTTCCTTTCTGTCTGGATTTGATTGCTTCTGCCTTACTATATGTGCAATAGCCTATCCGGTGTGAGTTGCTTATTCAAAAATAGGCTTGCCTAAAATAAATCACTCCTCTTTTCTCCTGATATCCCCTTAAACCAAGAACCCCTCCGGAAACCCGGAGGGGAAGAATCGGCCTATTGTAATTTATTGTTTGACGGACTTCATAAGCTGATAGACCACCTGCGCGCTTTCCGCACGGGTTGCCAGCTCTTTTGGCGCAAACATCTGGTTGTTCCGCCCTGTCAAAAAACCTGCATCAAATGCACGCTGAACGTAGGACATGGCCCAACCGCTAATATCTGCCTGATCTAGGAAAGAACCTTTTGCATTATCCGGAGGGATTACCTCTGAATCATGAAGGAAACATCCTTTTCCCGCCTCAGCAGCCTTGACAAGCATAACCGCCATTTCCTCTCTTGTAATCGGCTGATTCGGTTCAAAGAGACCGCTGCCCGTCCCAGTTACCAGCCCCCAGCCCGCTGCACTATTTACATCCTTGTAAAACCAGTCCTCTTTCTTGACATCCTTGAATGAAGACTGTTCGGAAGAAGGCAAATTCAATGCATGGGCTAATATAACGGCAAATTCTGCTCTGGTAAGAGGTGCTTCGGGATCAAACCTGCTGGAAGTGCGACCTGCTACAATTCCCTCTGTCCAAAGAAACGCTATGGGCCGCTTCGCCCAATGATCCGCAATATCGGTAAAAGGCTGGCTGTCCACCGGTTCCTTAGAGTCAGGAGTCATCATCAATGCCTTATAGACATTGAGTCTTCCATATCCGTACGTATTATCCGGTCCGGGAGCTCCTATATTATCAGATGACTTGCAAAGGATGTCCAATACCTCTTTGGGAGTCAGCTCCGGATTTTTGGATAAGATAAGCGCAGCCGCTCCGGCTACCATAGGACTGGACATAGAAGTACCGGTAAGATTCACATAATCTCCATTCTTCCCGGTGGAGAAAATATCTGCTCCCGGGGCCACCAAATCATTCCCTTTGTTGGAGATATCCAAAAGCCCATCATTCTCATCTACCGCCCCTACGGCAATCACCTCAGGATAGCGGGCAGGATAATCAGGCACATCCAAATTATGGTTGCCCGAAGCCGCCACCAAGACGACTCCTTTTTTATACGCATACTTTATAGCATCGTAAATGATTTTCGAATCCCCGTTCTGATCGGCGGCAAATCCATTGCTGCCCAGGCTCATATTCAGTACACGTGCTCCATGATCGGCCGCATAGCGAATTGCCTTGGCAGTACTCTCTTCTGTCCGTTTCATTTTGGTGTCCCAGGCGTTTATCGGCATCAGTTTTATACCCGGAGCCACACCGGTTATACCGATTCCATTTCGATTGTCCGCAGCGATTATGCCGGAAGTATGAGTACCATGATCCCTCTTTTGGGTTTCACTATAACTTTGTCCAAACACATCATAGGGTTCGGTAATCTGTCGGGCAAGCTCTGTCGTTTGATAGGCAATGCCCTGGTCAATAATAGCTACTTTAATTAGCGGATTCCCTTTAGTGAGACTCCAGGCCCGGAAAGCATCAATCTGGGCCAAGTGATACTGGCGTTTAACCATAGGGCTGCCGGATAATAAGTCGGCATTCCCATGAATCGCATTCCATTTATCAAAAGCCCGAACCTGCTCCATATATACACCGTCATGCTTCATCCAATAATCATGCTCGACCCCCGCTGCCGGATTAGGAGGGTTAGAAGTTTGCAACTGCATCTCCTCAAAATCGCCTGTGAGATTTCCGGGAGACGGGGTAATTTCAAGCATATAAGGCTGATTCACAATTTGTACGGAACGGCCATCCGTATAAACCTTCACATAATATGCGTCCGGTTTCAGTTCCCTGTCTACTACAACTGATACCCCGGTACTGTACTTCCTTAATGAACCACGCTGTACCACATTTCCTTTGCAATCCAGTACATCCATACGTAAATATGAACTATAATCCGGCTCAATAGCTCTGAGCGTAAATGCAATTTTCCCGGCCGATGTTAGAGGTAATTTATAAATGTCAACATCTGCTAAATAATCATGAATCGTGCCGATTGTTTGGCTGTTTAGCTTAACGGGAGTTGCCGTCCAAAGAGATTGATTAGGCTCACGTTCCATCAAGGAGGTCAAAGATGTTTGTGCCTTCGGCTCTGCCAAGGCAAACCCCGCTCCCAACAATTGTGAGAACAAAAAAGCGGCTGCTAGCGGAACTGGCCATTTTTTCATTCATAGCCCTCCCTTTAAATCTGGTTGTTTTTTTCATTGTAGCAAATTTGCACCCGCTATTCTTTACTAACCATTAACAACTTATTTCAAATATTCTTTCCTAAGGTATAGCCAATTTCTAATTCCTTGTAAGTTTTCAGACCTAAGCCTAGATGGGCTAATTCACTAATATTACTATTATCTAAATATGAACGGGTTAATCAAGTTTTGCTTCCTTTGAACTGCTCCGTTCTGTCAGAGGCAGATGCACATGGTGAAAGTTTCCGGTGCGGATATAAGCAAACACATCCCGAAAAACCCCTGCCCGGGACAGGCTCGTTACAATTACAAGTGCCAGAATGCGATAATAATTCCTTTGACTCCAAACAATGTGAGGCCGATGAAAATACCGGTTTCAATACAAAGCGACAACAACCGATTGTTTTATTGATGAGAACATCTTGTTCTTTTGTCGGATAGATACGAATCTTATATGCTTTATTTACAATCACTGTACCACCTCGCTTTTTGATGAATGTATTATCGTAATCATCACAATCACTTTCGATTTCCGAAATTGTAAAACCCACCTCAAATATAGGATAACATAGGCAAAAGTTTTTTAGGATATTAGTACTAAATATTTCTTCAACAATTACAAATTCACCATATGTCGGAGTGTCAAAAGACACGCCTTATCCGAAGCCGATTCATCTCACGATTGAAATCACCAGTTTTCTCGGCTTATTTATAAAAAAGGGGCACCCCGGAAGGGAACTTTTCTTACCTATTTATATTTGATTTTAATCCAAAAAACCTTGATTTATAAGTTTTTTTCTTTTCCCTTTTCCTTCTTTATCCTTATATTCTATACAATGATGTACATTCTGTCCCCAATTCGTCCCCAGTGGTGACACTTCCGCTGAGAGCAAAAACTTCTTATATTCTTATAAATCTACCATTAAAAAAAACAGGCATGAATCCTTGTGGGAGGATTTCAAACCTGTTCTTTTAACTAGTTTAAATAAGCCATAGAATAATATCAGCAAGAGCTTCAGCAGTTTTTTCTGGTACTCCTACTGCTATTAAAGCCTTAACAACAGCACCTCTTGAAGCACTGTTTAACCTTTCGGTAGCTTCCGCAATTTTATGAGCCCATTGACTGAACCTTTTTGCTTTGGAAGGGGATAAAGGTTTGAGTATCCATGAAAGAGCTGAGCCTCCGACTCTACATATGGACCCGATGAATTTTATCGCTTTTAGACCATGACCAAATATTTCCCTAGGCTGTATTTGCCCTGATTTAGCTAAATTATTATGTTGGGTGGAAACTTGCGAATAATTTAAACCAGTTGGTTTTCCAAGGTTCGATGAAAAAGAAGTTGGGACTGAAAGTAGTTGTGTTGTAGATATTGATGGTTTTTCAAGTGTTTGAGCTGATGAAATTGAGCCAAATGCCGAAGTAGATAAAATAGTTAATGCTGTGAGTGCTACAATGCCTTTAGTGATTTTTTTCTTGAATTTCATTAAACCTTCTCCCTTTTTTTGATTTGTATACAATAAATACTATAGAAGTAATATAATAACATAAGAAGGCGGATTTAGGGAGGGTAACGTCGTTAGGATTAGTTCGGATTAGCTATATATAATAGGAAGTTTCTCTTTTTGCTTTCCGATTACTTCGGATATCTTCTGAAAAAAATATGGTCAAAATATGGTCACGCCATGTATAACCTTGTTAAACAAAACAGACCTGTGTTAAAATGCAAGTAGAAGCATATACTAAAAAAGACCGCAGACCCGGTAACGTCCACGGTCAGCAATAGCCGCGCTACTAGGCGGTCGGCTTTTACAAAGTTATACGAAATAGATCGCATTTAACCTTTGCGGGGTGGGCGATCTATTTCATTTTCTGGATGAACGTTAGAAGCGCTAGAATAAACATTCCGAACAGGAACATTAATTTAAGAGCTTGAAACGTCTCCATTGGCGTCCCCCCTTGCCTGTTATCAAGACCTAAATAGAAATAATTTATTAAAAATAATGGATGACACATATTAGTCATGTTTAATATGTGTCATACTTTTATGTTGGTTTATAAAAAAATTTGATCAAAAAATATTGAATAGGGGCGGTTCAAGCAGGAGAGGGCATGTCCCAGGATTCCCAGGATGAAATTAAATGACTATAACCAATTGGATTATAGAAGACTGGATAACATTCCCTCAATATCATAGTCTGATAGATTGTTATAGGAAGTAAATTCAAATTCCGATAAATTTTTAAGGTTTAATATTTCCTCTGGTGTCAGCAGTTCTTTCACACTCAAGTTAAATCAATCCTTATATCTGGTTCCGGTCAATTTTTCTTTATAAATCTTTTCTAATCCAAATTTTGTAAGTGCATCATTCATCACCTGCTAAAAGTTGCCTTTAACCCTATATTAGCACCAACAAAAATGTTACTTTGTTTTTAGGAATGAGTTTTAGTTCTAAGAATAGACACAAATAAGTTGTATCTTGATTAAGTGATTATCAGCCCCATAAACGTAAACGTCCGTTTATGATACTGATTTTATTGAACCGACAGGATAGCTGAAGAGAGCTCTTTATTTTTTTTCCGCAATCAGGAAATTCAATGGAATAAGGTGTTGTAAAATCTTTTGCTTAATTTGCAATATTACTGGTGGTTCCACAGGTAAAGTTATGTTTTATATTAGTACAATGCCAATAACAGACCCTCAGATGGATTGCTTTTTTTATCAATATATATTAAAATAGATAAAACTATTTAGTAAGAAGGGAGGCAAAAAGCCATGGAAACTGTTTTCAGAAGTGTAGAAAAAGAAGTAAAGTCATATTTACATCTAGGAGATTTGCTTGCAACGGGATCAGTCTGTCCTTTTTTAAGCAAACTTCATATAGAGAACAGCTACCGGAAGCTTTTTGTCTTTTTTATTTTAGAATTTGTAGAAAATCCTTAAATTGTTTCTACATTTTGATTAAATACTAAGCAATTACTAGACGCCGGTTTATTCGGCGTCTTTTTGCGTTCTAAAGAAAAAAATTGAGATGAATATCTATATAGACCTCTTGTTGGATTAGATTCATGAAAAAGTGGCCAATATTTACAAAGAAAGGTAGATATAAATGTTAGTTCAACTAAATGACATTAGTAAAAGCTATTCGGGCGATCCCATACTCTCGAATATATCAATGAAAATTAAAATAGGCGGGTACCCCTATACGAAGTCCTTATCTTTAGCGAAGTAACACTTATTCCTGCATGCTCACATATTTATAGGGGAAACGTATAGGTGACGGCTGGTTGCCAGCGTTCTTAAATTCCGCGATCCAGCGGTAAAGCGTGTTCTCATGCAAGCCCATTTCCCGGGCTACCTGCGCCACCGATTTTCCGTCTTCCTGGATAAGTCTTACGGATTGAAGTTTGAACTCCTTGTCATACTTTTTCGTCATGTCGGACACCTCGATTATGAATGTTTTTATTGTCGCACTCTCAGTTCTCTGTGTCCAATTTAAAGTCTAGCATCAGTTTCCAATCCATCGTCCAAGGTTGGAAAAACCATTAGACCGGAAGACGACATAAGTCCACCAGGATTATTTTTGTAACAGCAGAACTTTTTCCCCATGCGGTTTCATGTAGAGATATTGCTGCAAACAGCACAGGATCAATTCCTTGTTTTTCCGCTATTTCAATGTATTTATTCGCCTTATCCCTAAGAACCTGCCTGAGAAAAAGCAGTCCCCCACATTTCTTTGTTTATCTCTTCTCCTGTAGGTGAACAAACATACATTCCACTATTACTTTTGTTTTCTTCTTCTCTAGCTTTAGTACCGCCAAAAATACCTATAATCAAAATAACTAAAATCATCAACACAAAAAAGGGAGCCGATACGCTCCCTATCATTAGCCACTTTTTCATATATCATCCGAATCCTTCCGCCCCTGAACAGTTCTTTCTTCTTTTCGATCACGATTAGAAACCATCATTTCAGAGGATTTTATCCCTTCCTGTTTAATTTTTATTTCCGGTTGTGCCTCTTAATCCTCTTATCTTAGTAATCGGAGTCCATTCAGAATGACGAGAATGGTGCTCCCTTCATGCCCGATAACTCCAAGCGGAAGAGGAATGCCGGCAGTAAAATTGGAGACAATCAGGAGGGAGATTACAGCAACGGCAAACACGAGATTCTGCTTAACAATGCGGCTGGTCCGTTTGCCAAGCCGTACAGCGTCTTCTATGCGGCAGATTTCATCATTCATTAGAACTACGTCTGCCGTCTCCAAGGCCGCATCGCTTCCAGCAGCCCCCATGGCAATTCCAACAGTGGCCCCTGCTAAAGCGGGTGCGTCGTTGACCCCGTCACCGATCATCACTACGTGGCCATACTGCTCCCGGAGTTGTTTGATCATATCCAGTTTTTGTTCCGGGAGTAATTCGGCATATACCTCATCCACTCCGGCTTCGCTGCCGATGGCATCCGCTGTTCTCGGCTGATCTCCGGTGAGCATCACGCAACGGATGCCAAGCGCCTTAAGATGGGCCACTGTTTGCTTAGCTTCAGGCCGGATCTGGTCTTGAAGTGCGATCAGGGCAGCCGCTTCTTTCTCCCCGTCCAGCACGATAACCGTCTTGCCGCTATTTTGAAGAGCGGTAATTTGATCTTTCAACTCTTCTGACAGATGAGAAGGTTCCGCAAAATCCGGTTTACCTGCTTTCCATCTGCTGCCTCTGTATCTTGCTTCCACCCCGCTTCCCGTTATGGCTTGAAGTCCTGCCGAATGTTCCACAGGCAATTTCCGTAATTTCGCTTCCTGAATGATCGCTTTGGCAATAGGATGCTCGGACAGGCTTTCAACGGAAGCTGTAATTTGAAGTACCTCCTCTTCCGTCCGGCGTCCCAGGGGAATCAAATCCGTAACCTTAAGTTTTCCCATTGTCAAAGTCCCGGTTTTATCAAAGGTAACTACCCTTGTATCCGCCAATAGCTCCAGATAGGCCCCTCCTTTCATGAGAAGTCCCTTCCGTGCTCCGTTCGATACAGCAGATAATATAGCCGGCATGATAGAAGCAACAAGGGCACAAGGCGAAGCCACTACAAGAAATACCATAGCCTTATAAAAGGTATCTTCCAGAGTCCATTTCAGTAATAAGGGAGGAATAAGGATCATCATCAGCGTAACGGCCACAATTACTTTTGCATACCTGTGTTCAAATTTCTCAATAAACTGCTGGGAAGCAGGTTTCTCACTTTGAGCTTCCTGCACCAGTTTGATTATTTTGCTGAATAGACTGCTTTCACTTGTCCGGGTTACTTCCACAAACAAGGCTCCTTGCCCGTTTAACGTCCCCGCAAAGACATCGTCGCCGACTGTCTTATCAACCGGCTCTGATTCCCCGGTGAGGGAAGACTCATTTACAAATGACTGCCCTTCACTGATCCGTCCGTCAGCTGGAACCCGTTCCCCTGGCCTTACCAAAATCAGGTTTCCCATTTGAAGTTGTTCAATCGGCACTTCAGTCTCATGACCATCAGAATACAAAATGGCCGTCTCCGGTTTTAGCTCCATCAAAGCCGAAATATCTTTGGAACTGCGCCCCATTGTATAGCTTTCCAAAGCACCACTTACGGCAAAAATAAAAATCAGAACAGCTCCTTCCGCCCAATAGCCAATCGTGCAGGCTCCAATTGCCGCAAAGACCATCAGCAAGTTGACGTCAAGGTCCTTCTCCCTGATCAGGGTTACCAGTCCTTCTTTCGCTTTGCCAAATCCCCCTGCCACAAGAGAAAGTCCATACAAGAATGTAGAGAACAAAGCAGAAAATCCGGATATTGCCCAGGCGAGTACAAGGCATCCTCCGCACAGAAGAGCTGTGAGTACTTCCGGTTCCTCCCATAAGGCTTTCCGGAAAGAGCGTTTGCCGGAATTGTTTTTATGTTCGGAATCAGGATTAACCTTACCCATATCTATAGCAGTCATATCTCCCATCTCCTTTTATTTGATAATGAATTTCATTTTTAAGCCCCTTAAAACGACTCATGCTGCCTCCGGGGCCGGAGGCAGCATGATAATTGAGAATGATTCTCTTTTTTTCCATATTCAATTTTGTTGCTCCAAGGAAACTTTATTACGCTTAGTATACGCTGCTTTCCTCTTTTTGTAAACCGTTTGAACCTCTCATGACTAAAAGTCACGAGATTCCTAAGTACGGAAGCCTACCGGTTTCTAAATAAACAAAAAAACCGCCTGATTCATCTTTAGACGATTTTCAATTACGTGAAAAGATAATTTCATTCGTATTATCTTCTTTTCTTTAACTGGGACTTATAGTATAAAGATTCTATGCCAGACTCTAATTCCACTATATACTGAATACCCGAAGATGTAATGCTGGCAATGGTTTTAACTTTACCCCTGTCTTTATAAGAGTATAATTTGGGGTCATTTACGATGACTTTGGTGCCGAATTTAAGTATCTGTTCTTGGTTTCCGCGCATCTTAATCAGGCCTCCTTCGTCTTCTGCCCAAAAATACCGGAATCTTCTTGATCCTTAAAGTGTATATCGGTATTTTTCCCTTTCCATTATAGAGTAAACTATATTCTTGGATAAAGATTAAAGTCCGTTTCCCATAAAATCATTTCTCTTTTATGTTTTTCTATCACATCTTTTCAAAAAATTTCCGACCCTGTTACCTATTTGTTACCGTTTTGTCTATTTTTTCGTTCTACTTTTCTCCATACTTATGTATAATAATTTCTACCCTGTTTTCAGGATTTTGAAGACAGGCTATTAGGATGCCGTTTCATGTAAATCAATCCCCGTCCATTTTTCAACATAACTTCCTATGTTCGTTTTGTTTCAATTGAAAAATGGGAACGATTAAGTATATGCAGTTACGTATGAAAGAAGGTAATCGGATGTCCTCCAAGTTTCCTTGGATGCGTGTAGCTAAAATCGCATTTCCTATCGTGCTTCTGCTTTTTGTCTTTTACCAGGGAAAAAAAGAGCTAGCCGGATTATCCATTAAGGAGTCCATTGCTGCTATCAATCAGATACCCCAAGGCGGTTTCTATCTGGCTGTCGCTGTGGGACTTATAGCCGTTTCAACCATGTTCTTTTATGATTATATTTTGATCCGGGCTTTAAAGCTTAAAGTTTCGGTTTGGAAAATATTCCGTGTTTCCTGGATTGCCAATTCGTTTAACGGAGTCCTTGGATTCAGAGGTTTGGCTGGAGCGAGTCTTCGCGCTGTGTTATTTCGCGAGCATACTAAAGACAGCCCCCAGTTGATCCGTTCCATTGCCTGGATGGCCCCGTCTCTTATGAGCGGGCTTTCCTTGTTGTCACTATTGGTCATTGTGGACGTTTTTCCGGCAAGGTCTATTCTTCATAGTGAAAAGTGGCTGTGGATCCCGGTTGTGGGCGTCTTCGCGTTCCTTCCCGCCTACATCCTCTTCTCCAAATTTAAAGGGCGGGAGACCAATTCAGCCAAAGTAACGACCATGTATACACTGGTCTCCTTTATCGAATGGTTTTCCGCCGGAATTACTTCCTATGTAATTATCCATCTGACCGGTATTGACGTTCCTTTTCCCGCTGCCATCGGTACGTTCGTTCTTGCAGCGGTAGCCGGTCTGATCAGTCTGGTTCCCGGGGGCCTGGGATCATTTGACCTTGTCTACATTATCGGCATTACCAGCTACGGTATTGACAAAGGGACTGTTTTGTCTGCCCTGCTCCTGTACCGTCTGTGTTATTATCTTATTCCGTTTGGAATCGGACTCATTATGGCGGCCTTCGAAATGGCTGGCGTGGTCATGAAAAACATTGAGGAAAACCGGGTAGTCCGCCAAACGATGGAAGCTGGAGGCGTTCTCTGGACTTTTCAGCGTTCCATTCTCAGCAAGCTTGGATACTGGTCTTTATCTGTCCTGATTTTTTTCGGCGGGGTTCTGACGATTCTCTATATGGTCATGCCTATTGATGAGGATTTGGACCTCTTTATCCGTTCGTTCTCGCCCGGGTGGTTTACGGTCTTATCCGACGCCATCACTCTGGGATGCGGAATTGCCCTGATCTTATCGGCAAGAGGGATCTACCGGAGAACCAAAAGAGCTTACAACATGTCCATTCAGGCTTTGGCCGGCGCAGCGTTCTTCAGTGTCGCCGCCTCCTTCACATTCAACCTTGCCGTTGTATTAGTTCTCATCGGGATTGTATTATTTTTACTGAGAAACAAATTCAACCGCCAGCGCTCTGTGATGACTATCCCCAGCTTGATTGGTTATCTGCTTCTTTTGATCCTGCTGGAATATGTCTACTACAACCTGGCTATTATCTTTACATGGCTTGCCGAAGACCCTGAACTTGAATCTGAGCTGACCGATGTGGTCTTTATGCCGGTTCAGCAAATTCACTGGATGGTAGCCATATCCGCATTGTTTGTCATTGTGTTTTTCGCTTTTTCCCTGCTCCTGTTCGAACGTAAGCAGCATGGTATTCCAGGGGAACCTTCCGATGATGGGAAGCTGGAGGCTTTCCTTGAAAAACACGGAGGACATGTCTTGAGTCATCTCGGCTATCTGGGTGACAAACAGTTTTACTTCTCGAAGGACGGAAAGACCTTGCTTCAATTTGCCAGAGTCGGCAAGCGCCTTATTGTTCTTGGAGACCCCTCCGGGGAACCTGAAAGCTTCCCGGGGATTTTGGAGGACTTCTTGGAAGATGCCGATCGCCTGGGCTATATTGTTGTCTTTTATCAGATTGAAAATGATTATATGTATCTTTACCACGATCTGGGATACCGGTTTTTCAAGTTGGGGGAAGAGGCTATCATAGATTTAAGCAGCTTCACCATCTCCGGAAAAAAACGTGCCGGTCTGCGCGCGTTAAAAAACCGCTTTAACCGGGAAGGGTATACATTTGAATTGGTTACACCACCTTTTGACGACGAATGGTTCCGCGAGCTGAAACAAGTTTCCGATGCTTTCATCGGAAAACGCAAAGAGAAGGGATACTCACTCGGCTATTTCGACCGCCATTACCTGGAGAAAGCACCTATCGCCATACTAAGGGATTCTGCCGGGAAAATGATGGCTTTCATGAGCCTGATGCCGGTATACCGGGAAGGGTACCTCTCCGTTGATTTAATGCGTTATTACCCTGATTCACCAAGCGGCATTATGGATGCCATGTTCATCCATTTATTCGAATGGGCTAAAGAGAAAGGATACCGGTTCTTTAATATGGGGATGGCTCCTTTGTCCAATGTCGGCCAATCTCAGGAAGCCTTCTTCTCAGAACGGGTGGCTGCAGCCATTTTCAATAATGTGAACTACACTTACAGTTTCAGCGGACTTCGCCGTTTTAAAGATAAATACTCTCCCAAATGGGAGGGCAAGTATTTGGCTTACCGCAAAAACAGGTCTCTGCCTGGTACCATGTTGCTTGTCACCCGCCTGATTGGGAAAAGAAGAAAGCAAAGTTAAATCCTTCTTGTTGTAAAAAAAGATTCAGCAGTCACTACACCGTTCAGGACCGCAGTGTGAAATGGCTTTGTTCACGCTTCGGTCCTTTTCGCTTTCAAGTTCCTGATTGTAAGCCCTTTACCGGTTCAGTAAACTTCCCACATAGCGCAGAAGTTCATTTGCACAGGCCGGGCAGTAACCGTGCTCATCTATAAGACGCTTCGTTACTTCATTGATCTTTTTAAGCTGTTTTTCATCCGGTGTCTTCGTTGAGGTTGTTATTTTCACGATGTCCTTGAGATCAGCGAACAGTTTTTTTTCTATTGCTTCACGAAGGCGTTCATGACTGCTGTAGTTGAATTTTTTCTTTTTACGGGAATAAGAGGACAAGCGGATTAAAATTTCTTCCCGGAACGCCTTTTTGGCGTTTTCCGATATTCCGATCTGCTCTTCGATCGATCTCATCAGACGCTCATCCGGATCCATTTCTTCTCCGGTCAGGGGGTCCTTAATTTTGCCCCAATGGCAGTATGCTTCAATATTGTCAAGGTAATTTTCAAAAAGTGTCCAGGCGGATTCTTCAAACGAATATACGAACGCCTTCTGTACTTCTTTCTTGGCCAGTTCGTCATATTCCTTGCGTGCTATGGAAATGAAATTCAAATACCTTTCCCGCTCATCCTTGGTGATGGAGGGATGCTGATCAAGTCCGTCTTTAAGTGCCCGCAGCACATCCAGTGCATTGATGCATTGAAGGTCATGGCGGATTAAGGCACTTGAAATGCGGTTAATGACATACCTCGGGTCGATTCCCGACATACCTTCTTCAGTAAACTCATGCTGCATTTCTTTTAGATCGGCTTCCTTATATCCTTCTACGGACTCTCCATTGTACATCCGCATTTTCTTCAGCAGATCCATCCCTTGTTTCTTCGTTTCTTTAAGACGTGTCAAAATGGAGAAAATGGCGGCCGCTCTTAGTGCATGGGGAGCTATGTGAATGTGGGACATGTCGCTTTGTTTGATCAGTTTGGCGTAAATCTTTTCCTCATCCGTTACTCTTAAATTATAAGGAATGGGCATTACAATCATCCGCGACTGAAGCGCTTCATTTTTCTTATTTGAAATAAAAGATTTATATTCCGATTCATTTGTATGAGCTACAATGAGCTCATCGGCAGAAATTAGCGCAAACCTGCCCGCTTTGAAGTTGCCTTCCTGCGTCAGGGATAGCAAGTTCCATAAAAATTTCTCATCACATTTCAGCATTTCCTGAAACTCCATTAATCCCCGGTTTGCCTTGTTCAGTTCCCCGTCAAACCGGTAGGCTCTCGGATCAGATTCTGATCCGTACTCCGTTATCGTGGAAAAATCAATACTACCTGTCAAGTCGGCGATATCCTGGGATTTGGGGTCAGAGGGGCTGAATGTTCCAATACCAACGCGCCCTTCTTCAGAAATAAGCACGCGTTCCACTTCCACCTTTTCTATATCTCCGCCATATTCTGTTTGCAGTCTCATCTGACAAGAGGGGCACAATGAGCCTTCAATACGGATTTTTAGCTCTTCTTCTACCTCTGCCCTCAGTTCTTGGGGAATCAAATGAAGAGGCTCCTCATGCATCGGACATCCTTTGATCGCGTATACCGCGCCAAGATCTGTTTTGGAAAACTGTTCAAGTCCCCGTTTTAACATGGTTACCAATGTGGATTTCCCCCCGCTGACAGGTCCCATTAACAGTAAAATCCGTTTGCGCACATCAAGCCTTTTGGCAGCGGAGTGAAAATACTCCTCCACCAGTTTTTCAATGGCCCGGTTCAGTCCGAAGATTTCCTGGTCGAAAAACTTGTATCTCAGGTATCCGTTTTCCTTTTCGAACCCATGAGAGGCAATCATCTCATAGACGCGCGCATGCGCAGTCATGGTAATAGCCGGATTTTTCCGTACAAGCTCTATATAATCTTTAAATGTGCCCGACCAAGCCAGCTGATTCTTCTCCGTCCGGTACTCCGAAATTCTCTTGAAAATATCCATGGGTACCTCCTCTCATCTGCATCAACCCTCTTCTTAAGCGGGGCCTCCATAGCCGCAGTTTGAAGCGTACTACATACCTATGCATCTTTGTAGGATTAGTTTCCCGAAATTTGGCCATCCTCTTACCGGCAATTTGCATAAATTTCTTAAGGACCTTGAGATGGTTGTAATTATGGATCAAAATAAAAAGCGGGCAGATATGATATACTGGCAAGCAGAAAGCAAGTCAGCACGGAAAGTTGGGAAAAAGCATGGCGATTCGAAGTGAAACGGAATTATACGGGCCTGTTAAACATTTTTGGGAACAGCGGGGATATGAGGTCAAAGGAGAGGTCAAACACTGCGATCTGGTTGCCATGAAGGGGGATGGACCGCCAATAATCGTAGAACTGAAAAAAAGCCTGACGGTTCCTCTATTATTACAAGGAATCGACCGGCTAAAGCTCACTGGTCTTGTTTATCTGGCTGTAGAATTGCCGGCTCACGGCAAGGCTCCTTATCAAGCCAAATGGTCAGAAATAAGGGATTTATGCGGGCGTCTGGGGCTTGGCCTACTGACAGTCAGGTTCTATAAAACGAAAAAACCGGTTGTTGGGATCGTATGCGAGCCTGAATCCTATAAACCCCGTCACAGCAAAGGAAAACTAAACAGGCTGACGAAAGAATTCAGGGACAGACTTGGTGACTTCAACCAGGGAGGAAGCACTAAGCAGAAACTGGTACCGGCTTACAGGCAAAAAGCCCTGGTATGCGCCTTTCATTTGCAAAGTGTAGAAAAAATGAGCCCTAGAGAGTTGAAGGTGCTGAGCGGTTACGCGGAAACGCAAAGAATTCTCCAGAATAACCATTACGGCTGGTTTGAACGGGTTGGAAGAGGTGCATACCGACTTTCCCCGGACGGAAAAAAAGCCCTGGTTGAGTATGCTCCTTTACTTGAGTGTTTGGGCCTGCTTCGGGGAGAGGAAGGAATGTCTTCCCTGGACCATTCATGACGACTGAAAATTCCTCCTGTAAGAAAAGGAAGTATTCCATTCAAACCTCTGTTCTCAGGAACCCTCTTCCTCCATTTTAGTCAATGCTTTATGCATCCAGATGGCTGCTATCGCCCCTTCCCCCATAGCAACGGTAACCTGCTCGGCATGGACTCCGATATCTCCCGCGGCCCAGAGTCCCTTAACAGACGTCTCCTTCGTCCGCGGATCAACCTCTACGTGCCGGTTCTGATGGAGAGTAGCTCCAAGCTTTGCGGCCAGATCAGAGCGGACATCATTACCCCCGAAGGCAATGAAGCCCCTTTCCGCCTCGATTACCCTCCCGCCGCGGAGAATCAGTCCCTGGAAAAGACCGGAGGAACCCGGTTCCAACAGGACCCGTTCGGCCTGCTCCGGAAGGTGGGAAATGCCCCGACGCTCCAATTCCCCGAGCAGATTCTCAGAAACCGGCTTCTGTTCGTGATTCAGATAAACCAGCCGGTTGGTCCATCTTGATAGCGTCAGGGCCATACGGGCACCTACTTCTCCGGAGCCAAGTACAAGGGTGGAACGGCCGCGGATTTCATAGGCATCACAATCCGGGCAGACATAGATGGTTATGCCGAGGCAGCCGCGCAATCCGGGAAGTTCGGGAAAGCGGTCCTTTACACCGGTTGCGAGCAGCATTGTCTTGGCTTCAAGCTCCTGGCCCTCTACCTTTACCCGGAATCCTCCGGGTATAGATTGTGCATCGGAAGCCCAGCCCCTTAAAAAACGTACACCCAGGCGTTCTGCCTGCATACGTCCCAATTCCCGGAGTTCCGGGCCTCCTATGCCATCCGGCCATCCCAGAATATTATGATAAGAGCGGCACATGCTGGAGCGCCCTTCATTCGCGTCAACAACCAGTACCCTGTATCCATAACGGCCGAGTTGGATAGCCCCTTGCAGCCCTGCTATGCCTCCTCCAATAATTAATGCATCAAGCTTCATGTTCTGTTCTCTGCCCTCCTCCAATATCCATACCTGATGTTGTCCTTTACCTTTCCCTTTCCGCATCCTTTTTACTTCTATCCAAAGCAAAAAAATACAGCGGAATCAATTCCGCTGCCGGTTCATCCATCCTGAACCGCTAAGCAAAAGGAAAGATAATAAGACGATCACCAGTACCCAGTTCCAGGCCAACCGCATATTCCCGGAGTCAAAAGCCATGTAAATAGCCGTGGAAACCGTTTGAGTCCGTCCGGGAATGTTTCCCGCGAACATCAGAGTAGCACCAAATTCTCCAAGTGCCCTTGTAAAGCATAATACAATCCCGCCGGCCAAAGCCGGAGAGGATTGGGGAAAGGTTACGTTCCAGAATACTTTCCATTCAGAAGCCCCGTCTACCCGTGCCGCCTCCTCCACACGTCTGTCTGTGGAGGCGAATCCGGCTTTGGCTGACTGATACATTAGGGGGAAAGTTACCACAGCAGAAGCTATTACGGAAGCCCACCAGGTAAACATGAGAGGATGTCCAAAAAATGCCTCAATTCCACGGCCAACCGGACTCTGTCTGCCAAAACAGACAATAAGAACAAATCCTACTACTGTCGGCGGCAGAACAAGGGGAAGCAGTAATACGGTTTCCAAAACGGATTTCCCCCGGAAAGAGCGTCTTTGCATTTCTTTTCCTACCCAAGTACCTAAACATCCGGCCAGGAGGGTGGAAAGCAGAGAGACCTGAATAGATAGCTGGATGGGGGACCAAAAATCCATATTCATCCTTGCACCTTAAACCCGTACTTCGTAAAAATCTCTTTCGCTTCCTTACCTTGCGTATATTGGAGGAACAGGTCCGCTTCCTTGGCATGCTTCGTTTCTTTGGCCATGCCGGCCGGATAAATAATCGGCGTGTGGGAATCTTCTGAAGCCGTTACCGCCACCTCTACTTTATCTGATGATTTGGCATCTGTTAAATAAACCAGACCTGCCTCTACATTGCCTGTTTCCACGTAAGACAGTACTTGCCGGACATCTTTGCCCATAACAAGTTTGGCCTGAATCTTGTCCCATACATGCTGGTCCGTCAAAGCCTCTTTTGCATAAGCTCCCGCCGGAACGGATTCCGGAGTACCGATGGCAATCTGTTTAATATCTTCTTTGGTTAAGTCCTGTAAAGACGCAGGTTTAATCTTAGCACCCTTGGGAACAACCAAAACCAGCTCATTGGCGAGCAGCTTTTTACTTTTTGCCGGATCCAGCAGTCCTTTTTCCTGCAGCTGGTCAAATTTGTCCTCATCAGCCGAGAAAAAGAGATCCGCAGCGGCTCCTTGTTCAATTTGTTTTTGAAGTGCTCCGGAAGCACCATAATTAAAGGATAGCTTGATGCCGGGCTGTTCCTTTTCGAATTTTTCTTGAATTTCCTTAAACGCATCCTGCAAACTAGCCGCCGCTGATATCGTAAGTTCAACCTTATTCCCGGAAGGCCGGTCAGATGCAGGAGCAGATGAATTATCAGTCTCTCCTGACTTGGAACAGGCTCCTGCCAGAATCGATAAAACTCCAAGTACTAGGGCCAAAATGAAAGTAATGCACTTCTTTTTCATGAAAAAATCCCGTCCTTTTGCTATATTTCTATTCAATTTCACTAGATCATATAATCAATTATAACAGATTATAATAAGATATAACTAATTATATTTAAAAATTAAGGAGAAGATAGAATTTCAAGAATAGTAAACATTCTGAAAACTGAATCTTCCATAAGAAAAGCTTCTTTTTCAAGGGTAAAACGGGGTACAATAAAAGAAAGGGAAACAGACCGGCAATCATCTCAAGAAGGAGGCAGCTTCATGACGGAACCCGTATCCTATACAACGGAAGAAGTAGCAAAACGTCTGAAAGTGTCCAAGCTTACCGTATATGACCTGATGAAAAAAGGAAAGCTCCCGTCTTACCGGGTAGGAAGGCAAGTCCGGGTTGATGCGGAAGATTTGAACCGTTATATACAAAGTACAAAAACCGGCTTGCCCAAAGGCAGAACAGGAATATCCTCCGGGGATGCTCTCCAGCCTGCCGGGACTTCCCAAAAAGGGATGGCCCCCATTATTATTAGCGGACAGGATATGAGCCTGGACTTATTGGCAAAACAGCTCGAAAGCCGAAGTAACCTATCTTTTCTTCGAGCTTATAATGGAAGCTTAACCAGTTTGATGGAATTGTTTTACGGCAAGGCGGGCATTGTCAGTTTACATTTATTTGACGGGGATACCGGAGAATATAATCTCCCTTATGCCAAACGAATCTTGACAGGACACTCCTTTCAGGTCATTCATCTTCTCCGCCGGAACGCCGGTTTCTATGTGCAAAAGGGAAATCCTTTACAAATCCATACCTGGGAAGATTTAAAACGTAAAGATATCCGGATCATGAACAGGGAGAGGGGCTCGGGAGCAAGGGTTTTGCTTGATGAGCAGCTGCGCCTCCAGCGTATCTATCCTTCCGGAGTAACAGGGTACGATCAGGAAATGACCAATCATATCGGTGTTGCGACTTCCGTTTCCATAGATAAAGCGGATGTAGGCATAGGTATTGAAAGAATTGCTTCTTTAATTCCGGTTGATTTTATTCCGCTGATTTCAGAACAGTATGACCTGGTTATCCCGAAAACTCCCCAAACCGAACACCTTCTGGCATCTGTCCAGGAAGTGCTGTCTTCCCAATCTTTTAAAGATGAATTAAGGGCTTTAGGGGGATATGACCTTTCAGAAACGGGCACCATTTTATACGATTGGTAAAGAAAAGAAAGAATATTGTTATCTCCCAAAATTTCACATTATATTCGTTTTCTTTTTTGTTACAAACAGGTATAATACAAGTAATTGACAATTTTGCCTTGTAAGCCATCATGGAGGTGCCTGATATGTCATCTGCTTTTTGGATTGTTATGATCGTCATGGCTATGTTTTTGACCGCTATTTTAACGGCAGCTTATAATGATGATAAAACCAAGGGTCTTTAAGTAAAGGAAGAAAAAGCATTTTCTATGAGACTTCAGTGCTTCCTCTTAAAGGGATCCAAGCAAAAAAGCATCGTTCTCCTTATGGAAAACGATGCTTTTTTGCTGGACAACCGCTATACGCATTATTCTGTACCGCTGATCGTATTCTATTACATTCTTTCTTTCAGTGCATTCATTTCACTTAGGCAGCTAGCACAAATGTGACGCTCTTTGAACTCGCTTACCTGATCCATTTCCCCACAAAATACACATTTCGGACGATATCTTTCCAGAATAATATGGTCACCCTGAACTAAAATTTCTACCGGATCTCCTTCATTCATCTGATATCTTTTGCGGAGAGATTTAGGAAGAACGATGCGTCCCAATTGATCTACTTTTCGAACGACACCCGCTGGTTTCATCATTACGAACATCCTCTCTTTCTGGAATCACTACGGATACTTCATCTGATGTTAGTTATTCGCCATCTTTACAGGAAATCCTTCTGTATTCGTCAAAATTGTTTATTTGCGTTACAGAAATGTGTATTTTCGCTAACTTTCACGGTTTCATGCCATCTAACATCTGTTAATACATGTAAATTAACCCAAAAACAAAAAAATCTTACAGATTAAGTAAGTCCGGGAAAATCAATCTGCCGGAGCCCCTCATAAAGCACAATAGCCGCCGAATTCGATAAATTTAGAGACCGGACAGCATTTGACATCGGTAGGCGCATCTTCGTGTCCGGATATTGCCCCAGAATATTTGGAGACAATCCTTTCGTTTCCTTCCCGAACACAAAAAAATCCCCGTCCCGGAAAACGAAATCAGTATAGGTCCTGGAAGCCTTGGTCGTAGCCAGGAAAAACCTGTGTCCTGCATATTTTTGTTCCACTTCTTCAAAGGAATCGTGGTACTCGAGCTTTACAGAAGGCCAATAATCAAGACCTGCTCTTTTAAGCGTTTTATCATCGGTCTTGAATCCCAGCGGCCGCACGAGATGCAGATAAGTTCCGGTAGCTGCACAAGTCCGCGATATATTTCCCGTATTAGCCGGAATTTCCGGCTCAACGAGTACAATATGAAAAGCCATAGATGCCTCATCACCTCTACTCTTTATCGTAGTACACATCACCCGGGAACGCAATGCAGAATAACCAGGAAAAAGCCTCCACCCTCTTCGGAAAGGGAAAGGCAAATTCTATCCAGGCGATTGAATACATCGATAAAGAAGTTAATAGAGAGGATAGCAAGCGGGATTGTTTTATCCGTTCCGACGCTGAAATTCCTGCATAAATTCAGCCAACGCCTTGCAGGATTCATAGGGTACCGCATTATATGTCGACGCACGCAGTCCTCCGACACTACGGTGACCCTTCAAGCCAACAAAACCCTGCTGTTGGGATTCCTTGATGAATTGTTTCTCCAGTTCTTCATTCTGGAGGCGAAACGTCAAATTCATAATGGATCGGCTCCCCTTGTCCACACAGCCTTTATAGAACCCGCCACTGCGGTCGATTACATCGTAAATAAGCCCTGTTTTCTCCCGGTTAAAGACTTCCATTTCAACAAGTCCTCCCTTGGATTTGACCCATTTGAGAACCAGGTTCATTATATAAACCGAATAAACCGGCGGAGTATTGTATAGCGAATTATTCTTGGCATGCGTTTCATAGCGGAACATAACCGGTATAGAGGAATTCGCTTCTTCCAGCAGATCCTTTCGGAGAATCACTACGGTAACACCGGATGGACCCAGATTCTTTTGTGCCCCGGCATAGATGAAAGCGAATTTAGAGACATCTACCGGACGACACAGGATATCACTGGACAGATCGCCAATAAGCGGAATTTTACCTGTTTCGGGATAAGAGACATACTGGGAACCTTCGATTGTCTCGTTGGAGGTAATGTGAAGGTAGGCCGAATCAGGACTAAGTTTCACCGATTCCAGATCAGGCATCCTCATGAATGACTGCTCTTTGGAACTGGCAGCAATCTCCGTTTCTCCAAACAGCTTTGCTTCCTTCAATGCTTTCTCTGCCCAGGCTCCGCTCACGGCATAGCTGCCCACCTTGCCAGACTTTAGAAAATTCATGGGGATCATGGCGAATTGGGTGCTGGCTCCACCCTGCAAGAATAATACCTGATATCGTGCCGGTAAACCTAGCAATTCTGCAAAAAGCTGCTGTGTTTCTTCGTTCAAAGCTTCGTACTCTGCGCTTCGGTGTGAAATTTCCATCACGGACATTCCGATTCCGCGGTAATCCAAAAGTTCATCCCGGGCCTGCTCCAGCACTTCCATCGGTAGTGCTGCAGGTCCTGCATTAAAATTATAAGCTCTCTTCCCCATCTCTATCCTCTCCTTTAGTTCTTTTATGTATTAAAGTTTATCATAGCAAGATTTGTAAAGGTGAGCAAGTAGAGAAATCTTACTTTTTCAGGGCCCACCTTCCATGAATAGAACGGCAAATTGGTATACTAGTGGTATTCCCAAGTGGACCCATCCTGCCGATTATCACCTGACGCTTAAGTTTCTGGGTACTGTGGACGCGGATACGGCGGGTCGCATGGCTCCCGTACTGGCGGAGATAGCCCGCCGTACCCCTCCCTTCGAGCTGGAGCTTTCCCGGCTCGGCATTTTGGGTGCACCCGGCTCTCCCCGGGTGCTGTGGGCCGGCGTGCGCGGGGGCACGGGCCGGCTGGAGCAGCTTCAGGCGGAGATAGAGAACGCCGTAGAGGCGTTCGGCTTTCTGCCTGAAGCCCGGCCTTACCGGCCCCACCTCACGGTGGCCCGCCGGTATCAAGGCAAGTCCGCTTTCCGGGCGGAAGCCCTGGAATTGGACTTGCCGCGGGACGCCGTCCGGCCGTGGATAGTAAAGGAAATAATCCTTTACTATCCACGGCTGGGCGAATCCCCGATGTACCGGGCAATGGAACGGTACGAGCTTGGCGGCGGGCAGGGGTAACGTCAACCCCCGCCCGCCTGAAACTTTCTATACAGAATCAAATTGGATGAACCGGCATGTCTTCCCAAATATCTCTAACAGAAAAAACAGTATTCATTATAAGGAAATATTGGGTAAAGAATCATATGCATATATTATAGTATACGGCAGGGGCCAATTCATATCTGTTGGAATAGAAGGGAGTTGGACAACAGGTGCAGGTCGTGCAATTTGATATGATTTTGAGGTTGTTATTAGCAGGTGTATTCGGCGCGATGATCGGATTTGAACGGAAAAGCCGTCTGAAAGAAGCTGGGCTTCGTACTCACTTTCTGGTAGCTGTGGGAAGTGCACTTATTATGGTGGTATCCAAATACGGTTTTTTTGATGTTCTGCACGTGGACGGCGTTGAACTGGATGCCAGCCGTGTAGCCGCCCAGGTGGTGAGCGGTATTGGGTTCCTCGGAGCAGGAACCATCATTGTTCAAAGACAAGCTGTGCGCGGGTTAACCACTGCTGCAGGTTTGTGGGCTACATCAGGCATTGGCTTGACCGTTGGGGCAGGGTTGTATTGAATTGGACTCAGTGCCACCATTCTTGTCCTGATCGGTCTGGAAATCTTGAACCGCAGCCTCTCCCATATGATTCCATCCGTTTCCAAAATGACCATTCATCTCAATGAACGTAAAGAATCTTTAATGGAGATCTTCGCTCTCATGGAGCAAAAAGGGGTAGAAGTTACGAATTATCAGGTGGAATATCCGAAAAACAAAGAATACCGCATTTCCCTGGAAATGAATTTGAAAATGCCTCCTTCCGTAAAAGAATCCACTCTGATCACTATCCTGGATGAGGTAGAAGGAATTGAGTTCATACGAATGAATTAACCGCCCGAGGCTTTCTAGGTCGGGCGGTTAGTTTTAAAAAAACCCCTTTTGAGAGGAAAAAAGTTCAAAAGGGGGAGGGAGGCATTCATCATAATAGAATCAGCAGCCAAAATAAAGGGAGAATTCATGAGGATGAATCTGGATCGCCACCTCTTTAGCTTCTTCGCGTTTTAATGAAATGTAGTTGTAAATAAAATTTTTGGTAAATACCCCGCCTTCCAGCAGGAATTCATAATCAGATTCCAGTGCCAGCAAAGCTTCTTCAAGCGAACCGGGTACACTGCGGATTTCCTTCTTCTCTGCTGCTGAAAGCTCATAAATGTTTTTGTCCAATGGTCCGCACCCAATTGTGGTAGGATCGATTTTCCGTTTTATACCGTCAAGGCCGGCCATCAGCATGGCGGAGAAAGCCAGATAGGGATTAGCTGTGGAATCCGGTGTGCGGAATTCAACACGGCATCCTTTTGGAGTAACGGCGGCTACGGGAACCCGGACCGCTGCCGAACAGTTTCCTTTGGAGAAAACCAGATTGACCGGCGCTTCATATCCAGGCACCAGGCGTTTATATGAGTTCGTACTCGGGTTCGTCAAAGCAATAAGCGCAGGAGCGTGATGGAGAATACCTCCGATGTAGTATAAAGCCACCTGGCTCAGATTTGCATAACCGCCCTTTTCATAGAATAAAGGCTCATCTCCATTGAAAATACTCTGATGTACATGCATACCGCTGCCATTATCACCAAACAAAGGTTTCGGCATGAAGGTAGCCACTTTCCCATACTGTCTCGCAGTGTTGTGTACGATGTATTTATATTTCAACAGATTATCTGCCGTTTTTGTTAACGTATCAAAACGGACATTAATCTCACCTTGCCCTGCCGTAGCGACTTCATGATGATGGCGTTCCACGCGCAGGCCGGATTCGATCAACAAACGGCACATCTCAGTACGAATGTCTTGCTGGGAGTCAATCGGAGCAACCGGGACATAGCCGCCTTTTTTGGCAACTTTAAATCCCAGATTTCCTCCTTCTTCCCTGCGTCCGGTATTCCAGTGGCCCTCCTCTGAATCGACACTGTAAAAGGAAGTATTCTCGCTAGTTTCAAACCTGACTTCATCGAAGATAAAAAATTCAGATTGTGGGGCAAAATAAGCTGTGGTTGCTACGCCTGCGTGCTGCAGATATTGCTCAGCTTTTTGGGCAATTCCTCGCGGGTCCCGGTCATATCGTTCGCCATCCGGAGTATAAATGTCACACATGATATTTAATGTAACATGGTCAGTGAAAGGATCCAGGAAAAAGGAATCGGGATCCGGCATCATAACCATATCCGATTCTTCAATCCCCCTAAAACCCACAATGGAGGACCCGTCAAAGGCTACTCCGTTTTCAAAACAGGCCTCGTCTACCTCCTGGGCCGGGGTAGTGATGTGATGGGCTCTGCCTGCCAAATCCACAAAGCGAAAATCCACCCATTCCACCTTTTTTTCCTTAATCAGATCCAGAATTTTGCCTGTACTCATGGCGAAATCCTCCCAGTTCCCGTACATTTTTTTTATTTTTTATAAAAATTGTCCGTTTATGAAAACGACTTTTTTTGTAATTATAATGCGCACCCCTAAATGCCGTCAATACTTATGTTAGGTTTTTTTATAAATAATGTTAGATTTATTTACATAAACATGAAACCCCTCTTTTTAGAGAAATTTTTCTGCAGCACAGGAATTTCTGTTATTCTTTCGGGTATTTTTTCGGGTTTATATCCAGTATTCTAGTTTATTTAATTAGACCTTTGGTAAACCAACCAGGCCTAGAAGAGGGATATATAGAGAGGTATAAAAAAAGCTTCTGTCCCTCCCGGGACAAAAGCTTTTTTTCTTCGGCCATTTGCATATCCAAGCGGTAGGGGAGGCAAATGCCGATTATATTTTCCTTATCAATAATTCGAGTCTGATACTTCTCCATTAACAATAGCAATACTGGCACTGGCACCAATACGGGTTGCCCCTGCTTCGATCATTGCTTTGGCATCAGCCGAACTGCGGACACCACCTGAAGCCTTGACACCTATGTCAGGTCCAACTGTTTTGCGCATCAATGCAATATCTTCTTTGGTAGCTCCGCCCGTAGAGAAACCGGTTGAAGTCTTCACAAAATCGGCTCCAGCCTTCACGGAAAGCTCACAGGCACGGATTTTTTCTTCATCCGTAAGCAGGCAGGTTTCAATGATCACCTTAGTTAACGCATTGCCCTTGGCTGCTTCCACTACTGCACGAATATCGCGCTCCACAAGCTCATCGTCTTTATCTTTCAAAGCACCAATATTGATCACTATATCAACTTCGGTTGCACCGTTCTCGATGGCATTTTTCGTTTCAAATGCCTTTACCTCAGGGGTGGCGGCTCCGAGAGGGAAGCCGATAACCGTACACACTTTCACTTCCGGCGTGTCTTTTAGTACTCCATAAGCCGTTTTTACCATGGAAGGATTCACACAGACCGAAGCGAATTTGTACGCTTTTGCCTCCTCGGCCAGCTTGATAACAGCTGCCTTCTGGGCTTCGGGTTTTAACAAAGTATGGTCAATCATTCTGGCAATTTGCTTTTTATTCATAAATTAGGGCCTCCCGCTATCCGATTTATAGCATCTCGTTATTTGAACCCATTCATCATTCAGTTTGATGAGACGGTTTCATTTATTCGTGAATTTCGTCGTAAATCAAGGTTGGACGGTCCACTTGTCCTTGAACGATTGTATAGGAATCATAAATACGTTGTTTAACCTCTTCCACATCTTCCGTGTTGCTGTGAATGGTTACAAGGGATTCTCCCTTTTTAACAGTATCTCCTATTTTTTTCCTGAGGACAAGACCCACACTAAGATCAATGGAAGACTCTTTCGTCGCACGTCCTGCACCCAAAATCATAGCTGCCGTTCCGATGCTATCCGCAACAATGGCAGATACTGTTCCGTCTTCTTTGGCTTCTACTTCATATGTGAATTTGGCTGTCGGCAGCTTGAACGGATCGTCAATTACCGAAGGGTCACCGCTTTGGGCTTTCACGAAGGTTTTGAACATCTCCAGGGCTTTGCCGTTACGAATGACTTCTTCCAGCATTTCACGGGCTTCCTGAACGCTCTTTGCATGTCCCGCCAGATAAACCATGTTGCTGCCCAAAGTCAGGCACAGTTCATGAAGGTCTTCAGGTCCCTCTCCCTTAAGAGTATCAATCGCTTCTTTAATTTCCAATGCGTTACCTATGGCAAATCCTAAAGGTTCATCCATATTAGAGAGCACAGCCATTGTATTACGGCCTACGCTGTTTCCAATCTGAACCATCGCCTTAGCTAGCTTTCTGGCTTCATTCAGGTCCTTCATAAAAGCTCCGGAACCCACTTTTACATCAAGAACAATAGCGTCCGAACCGGATGCAATTTTTTTGCTCATGATAGAGCTTGCTATCAATGGAATCGAATTTACCGTTCCGGTTACATCACGAAGTCCATAAATCTTTTTGTCAGCCGGTGTCAGGTTTCCGGTCGGGCCCGTTACGGCAATTTTTTGTTCATTTACCTGTTTGATGAATTGTTCATTATTAATCTCGGCATGGAATCCGGGAATGGATTCCAACTTATCTACGGTACCGCCCGTATGCCCGAGTCCGTGGCCGGACAACTTCGCAACAGGCACTCCTACTGCCGCTACAAGGGGAGCTAAGACGATGGTAGTGGTATCTCCCACACCGCCTGTACTATGTTTGTCCACCTTGATTCCTTCAATAGCAGACAAATCAATTTGATCTCCTGACTCCACCATTGCCATTGTCATGTTCGCTGTTTCTTCGGGAGTCATTCCCCGGAAAAATACAGCCATCAGGAAGGAAGACATCTGATAATCGGGAACTTCTCCTTTAGTGTAACCCTCAATGATGAAATCAATCTCCTGCTTGGTCAGTTCCCCGCCGTCACGTTTCTTTTCAATAAGGTCTACCATTCTCATTCCCTATTACCTCCTAATGAAATTTTTAAATATATATGATCAATTAAAGGAACAAGCCAATGATGGTGGCCGAAAGAATAGAGGCTAATGTCGAGCCGAAAAGCAGCTTCATCCCAAAGTTTGCCACATGGTTGCCCTGTTTTTCATTCAGCGCTTTTACCGAACCTGTAATAATACCGACAGAGCTAAAGTTCGCAAAACTTACAAGGAATACGGATACCATTCCCATAGTTTTGGCGGAAAACCCGCTTGCAACGTTCTGGAAGCTCATCATCGCCACAAATTCATTCGTAACCAGCTTGGTTGCCATAATACTTCCGGCTTGTACGGCTTCACTCCAAGGAATTCCCATAACGAAAGCAATTGGCGCAAAAATATATCCCAGAATAGATTGGAATGAAACCCCAAATGTATAGTTGAATATATAATCGATCATATTCATGAGTGCAATAAAACCCATCAGCATGGCTCCAACGATGATGGCTACCTTGAAGCCATCCATAATACTTTCTGAAATCATCTGGAAAAATCCCATTTTATGCGTATCTTCTTCTTCCAGATACAAGTCATCTTCATCTTTTAATTCATAAGGATTGACTATATTCGCTATTATGAGAGCTGAAAAAATGTTCAGAATAATTGCCACAACTACATATTTAGGTTCCAGCATGGTCATATATGCACCGACAATCGCGATGGAAACAGCACTCATAGCAGATGTACATAGCGTATACAACCGGCGCTTGGAAATTAGTCCGAGTTGTTTTTTAGCGGTAAGAAATACTTCGGATTGCCCCAGGAAGGCAGATGAGATGGCGATGTAGTTTTCCAACTTCCCCATACCATTCAGTTTACTGAGTGCCAAACCCACATATTTGATGATCAGCGGCAGTATTTTAAAGAAATTCAAAATACCGATCAGGATGGAAATAAAGATAATCGGCAGCAGTACGTTTAAGAAAAATGTCGAGGCTCCTTCGTTCTGTAACCCTCCGAACACAAATTCGACCCCGCCAATACCGAAATCCATCAGCTCGCTGAACAATTTGGAGACAAATCCTATAACCACAACCCCAATTTCAGTATTCAGCATGATGAAAGAAAGGATAAGCTGTGTAATAAGCATCAGCACAATCGGTTTAAACCGGATGCCTTTGCGATTGTAACTTACCATGTAGCCCAGTACAAACACTAGAAGTAAACCGGCTATGGCAAATAGTACATTCATGCTTTGTTCCTCCATTTTAATCTAGTTATAAATTCCGCTTGGAAAGCGCTAGCAACATAGCCGCAGATAAATGAATCTTCTGTTAGTTTTTACCACTTTATCCTCTTACATACCTGGCAAAAGTTTCAAAAGAAAGTATCCAGACACTCAGCATGAGGCGCTTTCAAAACGATTTATTAAGAGAAGTTTCCCTTCTGTGTTTAGCATATCAAGAGTTTGAACATTTGTAAATACATAATTGAACATATATAATAATTAAAAGAAAAATGATATATAAAACCTCATATATAGCAGATTACGAGTAATTAATAGGTCATTTATTAACTTTTGTTAATTTATTATTTTTGCATAATTCCAAAAAAATACATTAAACTTGCTACATCAAAGGTCCGTCCATTAAAAAGGACAGACCTTAGACAGTCGACCCATTCTTTGCATTTGAAGCAAAATCTTTTCCCTTTTTATTGTTTTCTCTCTGCTTGATTATCCAGTAAAAACTTGGCAGTATATTGATCCGTGATCAGCGTATTCGCATATTGACCGCGCAGTGCACCTTTTATCCCTTCAATTTTACGTGCTCCGCCTGAAATAAGGATAGAATGTTCTTTTTGCTTCAAGTCATCCAGCTCAATTCCTATCGTACGCGCATTTAATTCCGGATGACAGATACGGCCCTCCCGGTCAAAGAACCGCGAGGAAATATCACCTACAGCGTGCTCGACGATCTTATTTACATCCTCATCGGATAAATAGCCAAGTTGAAATACAAGGGAATCCGCAAGAGCCCCTCCTGTAGTGAAAAGCGCAATATTGGCCTGCTTACCAATATCCAAAACCCTCCTGATATGCCTGTCAGCTTCAATAGCCTGTTTGACAACGACATGGTCCACAATAGCGGGGAGCGGCAAATGATAAGGTTTAGCATCAAACGCCTCTGCGAACAAATGAATAATCTCGGAAGCATAAGTATTGCGTTCCGAATGGCTCACCCCGCCCTTTAGCTGAACCACTTGTACGCCTTTAACAGGCTTATGTTCAAGATACCGGGCAACCTGGTACAAAGTCGTTCCCCAGGTCGTACCAATAATGTCCTCATCTTGAACAATTTCACGTAAATAGGTAGCTGCGGTTTTGGCGAGCTGCTCCTTGATCAAAAGATCGTCATAAACGGGAACAGATACAACGATCGCTTTTTTCAGCCCGTATCCGGTTTCAAGCTGTTCCCCAAGCTGCCTTATACCTTCTGAAGGATCCATGATCTGAATTTTCACGATCCCTTCCTCCTTGGCCTGCTGAAGCATACGTGATACTGTAGGCCGGGATACCCCCAGTCTTGAGGCAATTTCCTGCTGGCTGTAATCCATGAGGTAATACAATTTGGCGGCTTCGATTATTTTCCTGTTTTTACCCTCTTCCATCCCTTCATTCACCCGTTTTTTATCCGACTTTTCATCAGAACATGTTAGATTAAGCTTATCATACCTTATTAATTTGAACAAATGTTAAATTGTATTGAATATAATTTCAAACCTGGTTTTCGGAAATTTTCCTAAGCCTTCTTAAAGTTAACCCCAGTATAAGAGATTCCGGATATTAGTTCGAGAGATTTTGCAAAATAATGAGCGGGCGAAAAGACTTTTCAAGAAAAAAAGCAGGCTGATGTCATAACAGTACATCAGCCTGCTTTTCTCTAAAGTTTTATATCCGGCAATCGGTCCTTCCGGCCTCATCTGTACCCGTTCAGCGTACCGATTTGCTTCTGGGAGCCGGGATCAGCCTTTTCATGTTAACTGTCCGTTCCGGCTTCCAAGTATCAGGATTCTTCGGATCAAATTGTTCTATATATTGAATGACTTCTTTGGTAATCGGCGTTGGTGTGGATGCTCCTGAAGTCACACCCACTTTACGAACGGTCATCAGCCAGTCGGGTACCAATTCCGTTACATCCGCAATCCGGTAAGCCTTCACGCCGGCAATCTCTTCAGAGACTTGAGCCAGCCTATTCGAGTTATTGCTCTTGGGATCTCCTGCTACAATAACAACGTCGGTTTCCTTAGCCTGTTCCGCAACAGCTTCCTGCCTTACCTGAGTAGCGAGGCATATCTCGTTATGAACCTCGGCCTGGGGGAATTTCTCAACAAGCCTGTTCATAATATGGCGGATATCCCATTGGCTCATTGTAGTCTGATTTGTGATTATAATCTTGTCCGCCGACAGTTCTAATGCTTCGGCTTCTTCCAGCGTCTCAATCAGATAAACCTCATCAGGAGCAATTCCAATGGCTCCTTCGGGTTCCGGATGTCCCTTTTTGCCGATATAAATAACTTTATATCCCTGGGGAACTTTTTCCCGGATTAAATCATGAGTCTTTGTCACATCCGGACATGTGGCGTCTACAACAGCAAGGCCTTTTTCTCTTGCTCTGCGCTTTACTTCGGGCGAGACACCGTGGGCCGTAAAAATAACTGTACCTTCCGTAACTTGTTCAAGAATGTCCAAACGGTTTGGGCCATCCAGTGTAATAATCCCCTGTTCCTCTTTAAAAAATTCGGTTACATGTGAATTATGCACAATCATGCCCAATATATATATCGGCCGTGGATATTCCGGATTCCTGGCCGTTTGCATTGCTAGTGCCATGGCGTCCACTACTCCGTAGCAGTAACCTCTTGGTGATATTTTGACCACTTCCATGTCAGCACCTACTTTAATAGCGATTTGCCTGATACCTGCGAGGCTTTCAGACATTGACTTCATTATAGCTCATGCAAGGTCAGGAAGAAAGCGGCAGGGCAGCCATATGGTAAATGTACTGCCTTTCCCTTTTGCTGTGGTTACTTCTATGGAACCTTTATGCTCATCCAGAATCCATTTAGCGATAGCAAGGCCAAGACCTGTTCCTGCTGTTTTCCCCCGGGAAGGATCAGCCCGGTAAAAGCGGTCGAAAATAAAGGGAATCTCCTCTTTATCCATCCCAATGCCGGTATCTGATATTTGGATACCGATTTGATTATCTGTTTTCTGTGCTTCCAAACGTACCTCACCATGCGGAGTATATTTAAATGCATTTTCTATGAAAATAAATAACAACTGCTGGAGGTAATCATAGTTTCCCAGAACAAAAGCATCATCCAGAGCACTTAAATCTCCTATAATCCACTGGGCTTTCCGTTCCAGTAATTGGGCTCTGCGTGCTACTTCCTCAACCAAAGGCTTTATTTCCATTTCCTGTATATTCATTTGGAAACCTGCATCAGCACGGGCCAAAGACAACAGGTCATTCACCAGTCTGCTCATCCTGTGAGCTTCGGAGGAAATATCATGCATCGCTTCCAAAGAAATCTGAAGCTGCTCCGCATCTTCCTGGGATGCATACTTCTTGTTGCTCTCCATTTGTTGTTTCCACATTTTTTCCAAAATATCTACGTTTCCCCGTATGGTGGTCAAGGGAGTCCTAAGCTCGTGGGAAGCGTCCGAGACAAATCTGCGCTGAGTCTTATAGGCTTCTTCCAATTCCGTATATACAAGCTCCAATCTGGCAAACATGTTGTTGATCGTATGAGTAAGTCTTCCTATCTCATCCGCCGGACCGTCATATAAAATCCGTTTGTCCAGATCTGTTCCTTTTTGAACTTGATTCGTGGCTTCAATCAGCCTGTCAATAGGTTTTAAAGCCTCCCTGGATAACAACCAGCCAAAAGTGGCGGCAATGCCGATAGCAGCAAAAGCAAGCGTATATAGGACATATTTCAGCATATTGAGAAAATTTTCCCAGGTTGTTACCGTAACAGATGCCTGAAAAACCCCTATCATCTGACTCTGGTTTTCCAGCCAGAGCCCCTGGTTGTATACAAGGAAACTGTCGTTAGCGATTTTTTCTGTTGTAAACATGAAGCCGGAGGGATCAGCCTTTTGTTCTAATTTGTTTACCGTATCCTGTGACAAGGGAATCTTCAGATCCGCAGAAATTAAATTGGCGGAACGGCTCTGCTGTCCAAACTGTAAGTTCGATAACTGCAAAAATGTATTCGAAGTATTCAATTTATCTGTTCTGCCAAAGTCCAGTTCAATGGAGTATCCTTTCTCAAAAGAAATCCTTTCGGTAGCCTGTATCCGGTCATAAACTCTCACAGCCTCTTCCCTCAGCTGATTTTCCAAGGTATTGTATACATAGTTGTTTAAAAACAGAAACAGGCCCATACCAAACAGAAGTAAGGTCACCGCCAATATCCCCGAATACCAGAGTGTTAGTCGGACACGGATGGACATTTAGTGTTCCCCTCTCAAGACATAACCGGCTCCCCTAACTGTCTGGATAATACGCTTATGACCATGTTCTTCCGTTTTTTGGCGAAGCAAGGCAATGTAAACTTCCAGTACATTTGATTCCCCGCTGTAGTCATATCCCCATATTTTATCCATGATCAAGTCCCTTGACAGGACTCTCCGGGGATTTAACAAAAACAGGTGTAACAAATCAAACTCCTTGGTAGTCAGTTCTATGAGCTTATCCTCCCTGAACACTTCCCGGGTATCCAGGTCCATGGCAATGTCTTGGTAAGTCAATTTGTTTGTCGGCCTTTCCGGTCTCTCACTCCTTCTGCGGAGAAGTACCCGAACACGGGCCAGAAGCTCCTCAAGTGCAAAGGGCTTAACCAGATAGTCATCCGCCCCGATATCAAGCCCTTTAACCCGGTCACTGATTTCATCCTTGGCTGTCAGCATCAAAATCGGAACGTCACTTCCCCCTTCGCGTACGCGCCGGCATACTTCCCAGCCATCCACATGCGGCATCATAACGTCCAGAATCATCAGCTGCGGGTCATATTCCATCATTAGTCTCAGCCCCTGGCTGCCGTCATTGGCTACTTCCACAGTATATCCTTCAAAAGCCAGCCCTCTTCTTAACATCGAGGTGATTTTTTCATCATCATCTACCACGAGAATTTTTTCCCTCATAAGGCCCCGCCTTTCTCTACCTTTCTTTGCCTCTCTTAACTGTCCACTCTTGTATTATAACATTTATCAAAACGTTTATTGCAAAAAGGAAGCAGGCAGCGGATGTCCGCCTCTTCCTGCTTCCTGTGCCTGATCAAAGCTTTTTCATAAACTACTAACGCTACTGCTGAGTCTTAGCTTTATTACGGTCTCCCACCTTGACGGTAATCTCTGTCTGCTGCCCGTTTCTCATAACGCTTAACTTCAGCTGATCCCCGACTTTCGAGGAATTCACGATTTTACTGAATTCTTCTTTCGTCTTCACTGCTTGACCGTTTACTTCCGTAATCACGTCATATTGGCGGAGTCCTGCATCGAAAGCAGGAGATTTGCGTTCTACCTTGTAAACGAAGACACCGTTTGTATCTTTCAGCTTCAGTTCCTGTATCATTTCTTTAGATACATCCTGCATGGCGATACCGATATAAGGAACGGCTATTTCTTCGCCTTTTTTAAGATTTTCCAAAACGGAGTTAACAACAGAGGTCGGGATGGCAAAGCCAATACCTTGAGCATTAGAGCTTATCATGGTGTTAATGCCTATCACTTGTCCGTTGATGTTAAGCAACGGTCCTCCCGAGTTCCCCGGATTAATGGAAGCATCGGTCTGCAACAAGTGTTCGTAATTCCGAGTTCCTCCTTTGTTATCTATATAGGGAATAGTACGTTCTTTAGCGCTGAGTACACCGGTTGTAACGGTATGATCATACCCTCTTGGGTTTCCTACAGCAACCAGCCTTTGTCCAACTTCTACCTGATCCGAGTCTCCCAATTCAAGGAATGGAAAATCTTTATCCCCTTCAATTTTCAGACAGGCCAGGTCAAGCTGAGAGCTGCTGCCAACCAATTTGGCTGTAAAAGGCTTATCATAACCTTGAACCTTAACCTGAATCTCGTCCGCTCCGTCAATTACGTGCTGATTCGTTAGAATGTAGCCGGATTTATCAAAGAAAAAACCGGAACCGATTCCCATTAGCTTCATTGAGTCTTGATTCTGTTGGTCCTGTTGATCCTGATTTCCAAAAAATTGTCCGAAGAAAGGATCATCTTCCAGCGGATTTTTACCGCCATTCTTTTTCAATAAATCTATCCGAACTACTGCAGGACTTGCCTGCTTCACCATATCCGGAATGTTGTCAGGGCGGGCACTCGTCAGTGATGTATTGGAAGAATTATTTCTGTTTGATGTATCCTTGCCTGAGTTTGTGCCGGTTCCCTGATTTAAAGCCTGCTTGGAGGTAAACCAATTATAATAGTCGGAGGCCCACATCAATGCTCCAATAAGTACCACACCGGCCATAAAAGCGGCAAAAAGGCTTTTGAAGGAAGACTTTTTCTTCCCGGTTTCTCCCCAATTTCCTGAACCGTCCCCGCCATTCCCGCTTATGCCGAATGGCTTCAATGGGCGGGGAGGAGTTACATCCACACGGGGAGTGCTCTCGGAACTCGCCACTGGGGGGACGGAAGTGGAAGGTTCTCCGGTCCTCTCATACTTTTCGGAAGAATTTTGTCCGGAAGAATAGTAATAAGATGATATTTCCGGATCCGATGAACCGGAAGGAGTGTATCCGGCATTTTTGTTATCCGGCTGATCCGGATCATGAAGATTACGTTTGTTTTGATCGTCCATGGTTTCGTCCTCCATAACATTGGGTTTCTCTATCTCGACGGTTTCATTTAACCGCGATCGTCTTATCTTTATAATGGACCCTCTTCCTTAAGCATACATTAAAAAAGCATAAATGGCAGTTAAAATCTATGCGGTCGTGAAGAAACAAGAAGCTTTACAGAAATTCTTCTTTCGCATTATGCCAATTGTTCCCTAGTTTACGGCAAAAAACCGGGCTTTAAACCTGGTCCCGGCTTTTCAGAATAAGCATGTCATATGGATTCTCTTAAGAAGGATTTTGTACCCATCCTTTCCTGTGGGCATAGATAGCGAGCTGAGTACGGTCATCAAGTTCACATTTCATCAGCAAATTGCTGACGTGGGTTTTTACGGTCTTAATGCTGATATGTAGTTCTTCAGCAATGTCTTTGTTGGTTTTCCCGTCGGCTATTAGAAGAAGCACTTCTTTTTCACGAATCGTAAGGCCTTCCTCATCGGGCTGGGCATTTCTTTGTCTGAGCCCTCTGGTAAGGGCGAGGGAAACTTCCGGATTCATTTCCGGTATCCCCTGGGAGGCTTTATGGATTCCTTCAATTAACTGTTCCGAAGAAACCGTCTTCAATACATAACTTGTTGCTCCCGCCTCAATGGCTTTCAGAACCTTGTCTTCCTCCAGAAAGCTGGTTAGCATTACAACCTTAATGGAAGGATAGGTTTCGGTAACCAGCCTGGTTGTTTCAATGCCATTCATATTAGGCATCATCAGATCCATCAGGATAACCTGAGGACGTTCCTCCTCCGCCATTTGCTCAAGGAGAGCAACCGCAGCTTTTCCATCTGAAGCCTCAGCGCATACTTCCAACTCCGGATCCAGCATAATATACGTTTTCAATCCCATCCTAACCATATCATGATCATCTACAATCATGACCCGAATTGCGCTGTTCATTCCTTTTCCCCCTCATCCTTCCACATGTTCCGGAAACTTGGGAATCTGCACCTTTACCCTTGTTCCGGCTCCTTGTTTACTTATGATTTCTGTCGTTCCGCCCAATTTCTCCGAACGCTCCCTCATTGTAGCCAGTCCATGAGAAGCAGAAGTTACTGATTTTTGTTCAAATCCATGTCCATTATCCTGGAGCTGCATGACATACTGGTGCTCCAGCTCATGGATGGATAAATAAACTTCCGAAGCTGCCGCATGCTTGACAATATTGGCCATCCCCTCCTGGATAATTAAGAACAGCTGTTGTTCTATAGGTTCCGACATGGGCTCATTGAGCTCCACTTCCAAATGGCCCTGAAGTTCGTTTGCCCGGCAATATTCCAGAAACCATCGTCCGATCGCCTCCTCCAGTGTACTTCCGTTCAGTTCAATCGGTCTCAGTTGGGAAATAAGCCCCCTCATCTGTTTCTGGGCATGATGCGACATCTGGATCAGCTGCTGCATTACATGCTCAGCCCCCCTTGGATTTACTTCGCAAATCTTAGGAAGAGAAGAGGCGGACATATGAATCGCAAACAGTTCCTGACTTACAGTATCGTGTAAATCTCTGGCCAGTCTTCTCCGTTCTTCCATTATAGCTTCCTGCTTAGTTTCCTTTTCAGATAACGAACTTTTTTCCCCCAGCTTTTGCAGCATTTGAACACGCTGTTCCATAGATTTCGCCATTACATTGAAAACCTGTTCAATATCATTGAAGGGATCTGAAGATTGAACCTTGATCCGGCTGGAAAAGTTGCCTTTGGATACTTCCAACATGGCTTCCTGCAGTTGGTCCAGTTTCCGTTGGACCGTTCTTGCGGCTTTATATCCGACAACCACGGAAAGCATCAGGACTGCAAGTACAATCAGGATCGTCCATAGAATTCCTTTTTCCTGAAGCTGAAAGGTGAGAAAGGTTATGAGAAGAAGCGCGGCAGTCAGAAGATTCGATATTAGAATATAGGAAACAAGCTGCCATTTGATATTGACGTTTTTCAGTTTTTGCAGCACTTGTTATCCCACCTTCTTTACTGACACGTCACCAATAAATAAACTAACATGAATTACAAGCTGTTTTAAACCGTCCCCATAAAAGGGAGTTTGATAATTCATACTCCGCAAGAGTCCGTCTTCCCGCCGGTCCATAATTTTCATATCCCCGATTACAGAAGAAGCCTTCACTTTTACTTCAAGGTCAATATCATTAGGCAAAAAGATTTTTACATCCCCGATAAAAGCTGAGATATGAATATCGGTTCGGCCGTATGGGATCATGGCTTTGGTCATGTCGATTTTGGTATCCCCAATAAAATAGGAAATGTTCATTGGGTGAAGTTCCCAATAATCTCCTCCGATTCGAATATCCCCTATGAATCCAGACCGGTTTTCAGTTTGTCTTGGATTGGAGGCAAACATAGGGTCATAGTCAGGTGGAGGAAAGTCTTTCGTCTGATAATCATTTTCCTCCTCATCAAGTTTACGTTTTCTTTTATTTTTTTGCTGATACTTCCAATCGTTTTTCCAATCCTTCAGGTTCTCCTTCCATTCTTTTATTTCCTCTTTCCCTTCTTTGGGGTCTGATTGGGAACTTTCATAAGGAGGACGGTGATCAAAATTTTTGTCCTGCCATTCATAGTCTTTGTAGTCCTCTTTGTATTCTTCGTAATGATTCTGGCGTGTGGTCTGGCGGCCCGGATTTAACAGAAAGCTAAGACCTGTTCCAATCAGGATAGCAGGAATAATAAATTTCCAGATATCCTTTATATGTTCAGCGAAAGGCATGCCTAGATTACGCATCAGGAAAAAACTTCCGATAGCCACCAGGACCATGCTTCCAATATGAGACCCATAATCCTTTGTGCTTGAAAGTACTCCGGATAGGCCTCCAACGATAAGTAAAACAGGCCAGTATGTTGTAAAAATCTCTGCTATAAAATCTCCTGCATCCTTATCAAAATCAAAAGTGCCGGTAAGGAATAAAATGAATATAACCCCTAGTCCGATGAGCACAAGTCCCCAAATCACATTGCGCAGCACATGTCTGTTCATCCGTACTTCCTCCATGACTTTTTGATATTCTCAGTTTACCTAAGTAGTCACCAGGAGAAAAGAGACCGAAGCGGGAAAGTTGTCTCAGTCTCGGGACCGAGTCCAGTTTAGAAAAAACAGGAAGGAGAAGCGTGTGCTTCTCCTTCCTGTTTGTACCATGTTATCTGCAAGTATTCCTATTTTCTTGCCGGAATTTCTTGTTTGCTGTTACTTCATTTGCAAATTCAGTGTCCGCAGCGGTTCTGTTTGCTGGTTACTTCATTTGCAAATTCAGTATCCGCAGAAGTTCTGTTTGCTCTTACTTCGCTTGCGAATTCAGTGTCGGCAGCGGTTCTGTTTGCTCCTGCTTCGCTTGCGAATTCAGTGTCGGCAGCGGTTGTGTTTGCTCCTGCTTCGCTTGCGAATTCAGTGTCGGCAAATGCTTTTCTGTTTTGTTTGTTTTTATTTTTCATTATCAAAATCACCTCCCCTTAAACCTATTGTGGATGTTTTGGCCTTCTTTTATGTTGGTAAAGATATCTCCTTTAAACAAAAAAATAGTCCCCCCAAAAGGGTACGACTATTTTTTTTCTATAGTTTCGGGGTATCCGGTGTTTTTTGTAAGAAAATTTCCTGAACCAGTTCATTCCATTTCTTTTGATTCACTTTCCCGTCTCCTTTTTTCACCAGATAAACATTCAGCTTTTTTTTACCCCATTCTTTATAAATATCTTCTTTGGTATTGTAAAACAAGTCAATTTTTTTCCCTTTAATGGCACCTCCTGTATCAGCTACGATACCGTAACCATACCCTGGTATATACAAAACAGATCCCATCGGGAAGATTTTGGGGTCAGCTGCAATTGTAGACAAACCGCTTTCGTCCCGCTTTACCTTAATCCCTGATCGGGTAATTCCGTATTCCGGATGCCCCGGATGCTTGCCTGTAGATTCCACACCCGCATAGTAACCTGTTGCAACCACTTCAATAGCTTGATAGCGCTGTAAATCATGCTGTAATACAGGTGTAAATTTATAACTTTGGGAGCTGGCACCCGCCGCTTGATCCGGTCCAAGTTTAGGCACTAATGAGATGTTCACTTCTTTAATAGCGGCGGTTTTGGAATTATCCTTGGCTTCCCTTTGTTCTAAAGAAGAAGTCCGCTCTATTAATGCCTCTCCTGGAACGGCGGCCTGGTTTTGTCCTCCTAATATCAGAGCTACATTGAAAGCCATGATCATGCTTAACCACTTGGCATTTAATTGATGCAGCATAAAATCCCCCCTCCTACTAATAAAGGTGTCCATTCTTGTTGAGGATTAAACATTTACTAGAAGATAAAGGTATTATTACCAAAGACAAGGGAAAATTATGCAAAAAAAGAGCCTTTTCATCGGCTCTTTTTCTAATAAGATTTTATTCAGATATTGGCTGCACTTTTTTTGTGTCAATCTCTTCCCGGATCATTTGAATCAGGGCATCTGCGGAATGAACTCCAAGGTCTCCCTCTCCTCTGCGGCGGACCGAGAAGGAACCGGATTGTTTTTCATTTTCACCCACCACCAGCATAAACGGAACCTTTTCAAGTTGGGACTCACGGATTTTGTACCCGAGCTTCTCATTGCGCAGATCGGCGGCAACACGGATGCCTGCTTGCTTCAGGCGATCTTCCATTTCCTTTGCATAATCATTGAAGGCAGACGAAACAGGCAGTATTTTAGCCTGAACCGGACAGAGCCATGTTGGCAGTGCCCCCGCAAAGTTTTCAAGCAGGAAGGCTGTCATACGTTCCATTGTGCTTACTATGCCCCGGTGAATTACGACCGGTCTGTGCTTTTGTCCATCCTCACCTACATATTCCAGCTCAAATCGTTCAGGGAGCAAAAAGTCGAGCTGTGCGGTGGATAGGGTTTCCTCTTTTTTCAAAGCTGTTTTAATCTGCACATCCAGCTTAGGCCCATAGAATGCTGCTTCCCCTTCTGCTTCATAATAAGGAAGACGGAGCTCTTCAACCACTTCTTTCAACATACGCTGGGACATTTCCCACATTTCATCATTCGGGAAATATTTATCTGTATCTTGAGGATCCCTATAAGAAAGGCGGAATCTGTAATCTGTGATGCCAAAGTCAGCATACACTTGGCGGATTAAGGTAATAACACGGGCAAATTCTTCTTTGATCTGATCAGGACGGCAGAAAATATGGGCGTCATTTAAAGTCATCGCCCTGACGCGGTGCAATCCGGTCAATGCTCCTGACATCTCATAGCGGTGCATAGTTCCAAGTTCAGCTATCCGGATAGGAAGATCCCTGTAGCTGTGCAGTTCATTTTTATAAACCATCATATGATGCGGACAGTTCATCGGACGAAGCACAAGTTCTTCATTATCAAGCTGCATAGGGGGGAACATGTCCTCCCGGTAATGCTCCCAATGGCCGGAAGTTTTATACAGGTCCACGTTGGCCAGTACTGGTGTGTATACATGCTGATAGCCAAGCTTCTCCTCCAAATCAACAATATAACGTTCCAGCGTCCGCCGGATTGTGGCTCCATTAGGAAGCCATAGCGGAAGCCCTTGTCCAACCTCGCGCGAGAAGCTGAAAATCTTTAGATCTTTGCCAAGTTTGCGGTGGTCACGTTTTTTGGCTTCTTCAAGCAGGTGCAAATGTTCTTTCAACTGGGATTTTTTCGGAAATGCCGTTCCGTAAATCCGCTGAAGCATTTTATTGTCTGAGTCTCCACGCCAATAGGCCCCGGCAACACTGAGCAATTTGAACGCTTTGATGCGGCCAGTTGATGGGAGATGCGGGCCGCGGCACAAGTCAAAAAATTCACCCTGATCATAAATGGTGATCGTTGCATCTTCCGGGAACTCATGAATCAATTCCAGCTTAAGCGGATCCTCTATCTCCTCATAAATCCGAATAGCCTCTTCCTTACTGACAACACGGCGGGTGATTGGAAGATCCTCTTTAATGATTTTTTCCATTTCTTTTTCAATCTTGCCCAGATCCTCAGGTGTGAGGGATGTCTCCATATCAATATCATAGTAAAAACCGCCTTCAATTACCGGACCGATACCTAGTTTAACTGCTTTTTCCCCGTAAATGCGTTTAAGGGCCTGCGCCATCAGGTGAGCGGTGCTGTGACGGTACACTTCCAAACCTTCCTCGGAATCCAGGGTCCATATTTCCACTGCGGCATTGTACTCAATCGGGCGGCTTAGATCAACCGGCTGCCCGTCCATTTTTCCGGCAACAGCCTGCTTTTTCAAACCGCTTGAGATGGAAGCTGCTACTTCTCCAACAGTAGTACCTTTCGGATATTCTCTAATGGCCCCATTTGGCAAAGTTACTTGAATCATAACGAGTCCTCCTTGCTAGATACATCTCTTTTCATTTGAACACAAAAAAGCACTCTTCCCGGAAGGGACGAGTGCAATTCTTCTCGTGGTTCCACCCTAATTTCGACCAAACCGTCTAATGGACGGCTGATCCTCATTTTAACATTCGGTAACGGGAATGATCCGGTAATATATACTGGCCGGTTCCTGTAAAGCAGGAAAACCAGACGTTCCACATTACGGCTACAAAGGGGTAAATGTTAGGCTTAAGCTGAAGAAGCTTTCAGCTAATGCTTCTCTCTCTGCAACAGCCTCGGACAAAACATTCATGTCTTTGATTACTGCCATTTGCATCATACCTAGCTTCTTTATTCTTTCATTATAAGCATGCGGCTTCCCGTGGTCAAGGGTAGAACTGATCCTGCTTATCCGGTTTTCCTAAAAAGGGCTGGCACTGCCTGCAATAGGAACAAAGTGTTGTCCGATCCTCATAGATTTGCATGATGGTCTTGATGATCGTCAGTTCGGGTTCACGGGTATGGATATAAATATTTTCCGGCGAGACAGTAATTAGAGTACTGACAATCATGTCCTCAAAATTCATATCCTTCTCAATCATTTCCAAAGTAATGGACGTTTCTGTGGTACCCGTATGAATAGGTTTCAATTGCTCGTCCAATATCGTGAATTCATGACCACCTTTGTGAATAAGATGGACAGCCTGAATTTTGGTTTCCTGGATATACACAAAATATTTCAGTAAGGCTATGAATTCCTGATACTGCTGTTCCATCCGGTATTCTTCAAACGCATATTCTACAACCTCCCGTAAATCGTTCATATAGTCATTAAGCCGGAAGCGCATGAAACCTTCTACATGCAGCCGCCTGTTTTCCTGCAAATATGTTTCAACGGCATCGGCCAGTTTTTGCTGACGCCTGAATGATGAGCTGTAAGCAACCCCCTCTTTTTTGCCCAACTCTGCAGATTCTCCTTCCCCGTTCAACAGTTCAATGCAAAAATCGTGAATCATCTCTAAATTTGCGGACGGGAGCTTCTTTAGACCCTCTGTTATAAATGCTTTCACCAGGTGCTTTTCCTCTTCCATCACAATATGTTCGGCTAGAGCCTGTGCTATGTACCGGTTTACCCGGACCACATCCACCTGAAGCGGCTTTCCGGAAGTAGGCGGCCTGAACTTTAAATGTACACAGGATTTGCTATCCGTATAGTCAATCATCAAGGAGAGCCGGGAAGCGGGATCAGCATCCAGCAGGGTACGTATCCGGTTGGCCAAGCTAATAGCATAGTCATCTGTACGGTCGTGTAGAACAAGATGTGGAAGTTCCAAGTGCGTCACTCCTTTCCTTGTAATGGCCATTGGTTCATCTTTTTCAGTATATGGCTCACTTATTTTAGATATACGACCAACAATTTGGCAGCCGGGAGAGCAGAAATATTGGAATAAAAGAGGCAAAGCAGGAGATAGGCAAGAAAAAAGGGTTATAACAGGAAACGAATATAAAAAATGGATTGGCTAATTGGAGCGGTTTTCAATATACTGGAGGTATGTGTTTAAAACAGCTGAAGGAGTTACTGACATGTTTCAACGAATAACCAAACAGGACTGGAAAGCTCTTTTGTTTTTTCTCAGCATTCCGGCCTTAGGAATTTTTTATAATTTTTTGAACAACAGTCACCGTGGAGCCGAAAGCCTGGTTACGGATATTGATCACTCCGTCCCTTTCCTGCCTATTTTTGTACTGCCTTATATAGCCTGGTACGCTTTTGTACTCTTTTCCATTATCTATTTGTGTTTCAAGGACCGGCCTAATTATTACCGGACAGTGGCCGCCCTGAATCTCAGTCTCATAATCTGCTATATCATTTATTTTGTTTATCAGACGACGGTACCAAGACCAGATATCAGCGGGTATGATAGTCTGTTTATTCCACTGGTCAATATAGTCTATAATATGGACAAACCATTTAACTGCTTTCCAAGCATTCATGTTGTACAGGCTTATGTTGTCATGAAGGGTATTCATCAATCATCCAGTATTCAGCGCGGAATTAAATTGGTAACGAATGTCATGGCCCTGCTTATTATTGCTTCAACTGTTTTTATTAAGCAGCATGTAATTCTGGATATTATCGGGGCGGTTTTGGTTGTAGAAAGCATGTTCCTTCTTGTCTACGCAGTTGAATCTTTGTATCAAAAAAGAAGGGGAAAAACGAAGAGAGAACGCCTTCGCCGTCTTGGAGACGGGGAGGTTTCCGTAGAAAGATAATCAATTTCATAACTTAGATATGAAATTGATTCATGCAAACAAAAATAAATGCTATCGATAGCGCGGTTTCTTCTTTTTCAAAAATAACCTTTTAAAAAAGCTTATCCCTTCCGATGAGTCCGGATAAGCTTTTCTATTACTCTTCTTTAATTTTGCATCACAAAATCTTTCTCAACTTTTTCTTCCTCGTGGAATATCCGCAAAATATCATAACGTGTATTGCGTTGTGCCGGAATTTTGCCTGCTTGGCGGATCAGGTCGAGAGTTGAACCGATATTGACTTTATGGGTAGTGCCGGCGGCTGAAACCACATTTTCCTCGATCATCGTACTGCCAAAATCGTTACATCCGTAGCTTAAGGTCAGCTTGCCAATTTCAGGTCCCATGGTTACCCAGGAAGCCTGGAAGTTCTCGATGTTGTCCAGCATAATCCGGCTGATGGCCAGCGTCTTCAAATATTCTTCAGGTGTGGCCTTTTCCACTTTGAGATTCGTATTTTCCGGCTGGAAAGTCCACGGAATGAAGGCGAGAAAACCTTTGGAATTATACCCGTTTCTTATACACTCATCTTGGGCATCTCGTACCCGGAGCATATGAAGGGCCCGCTCCTCATACGTCTCGCCGAATCCGATAACCATGGTTGCGGTTGTGTTCATTCCGATCCGGTGAGCGGTCTGCATAACTTCCATCCATTCTTTCCAGGAGCCTTTTTTACGGCTGATCTTACGCCGTGTCCGGTCATCCAAAATTTCCGCCCCGCCGCCCGGAAGCGAATCCAGACCCGCTTCATGCAATTCACGCAGAGCCTCTTCAAGAGTTAGACCATCCGAAACTTCCTTCATTTTCATGATTTCTGCCGGAGAGAAGGAATGCATGGTGATGTCAAAGCGTTTTTTGATTTCCCTTAATAAATTCGTATAATAGCTGAATTTCAGGTTCGGGTTTGTTCCGCCCTGCATCAAAATTTCCGTACCGCCTACATCTATCGTCTCCTGAATTTTTTGGAATATGGTCTCATCCGGAAGCACGTATCCCTCTGCCGATCCGGGATCCCGGTAGAAAGCACAAAACCTGCAATAAACATCGCATATATTCGTATAGTTTATATTCCGCCCGATTACGAATGTCGCTATAGGATCGGGATGAAATCTTTTCATAATCTGATTAGCTGCGTGCCCCATTTTTTCAATCTCGTCCGATTGATATAGTGTAATGCATTCGTCTATATCAATACGTTCCCCGGATACGGCTTTATCCAAGATACGATCGATTGGATTCACAACACTCACCTCTTTATCATTTGCTGCCCTTGCCATCTGTGCAACAAAGCGCTAGTATCATCCTAACACAAAACTACCAATCTGGTCACGGTGCAAATAAAAGCGATTTGTTCTCCCGTTTTATCCCGAGTGATACCGGATCACCAGATTCCAATCATCAGGCCAGCGCTTGTTCAATATCCGAGATCAGATCCTCCACCTCTTCAAGTCCGACAGAATAACGCACAAGTCCGTCCGTAATCCCTCTTTCCAGTCGTACCTCTTTCGGCATTGCCGCATGGGACATCATGGCCGGATAAGACAAAATACTTTCTACCGCCCCTAAGCTGACGGCTACCAGAGGAATGCGGACCCGGCTCATCAGCTGGCGTGCACACTCCCCGCTGCCCACATCAAAGGATACTACGGCGCCATAACCGGACGATTGCCTCTCATGTATTTCTCTGCCGGGATGATCCGGCAATCCCGGATAGTATACGGCAATGATGTCGTCCCTTCCGGAAAGCCATTGTGCAAGCCGTCTTGCTCCCCGTTCGGATGCCTCCATGCGGGCTTGCAATGTTTTCATGCCTCTCATAAGCAGCCAGCTGTCCTGCATGCCAAGGACATTGCCGAAGGCATTCTGTACCTGTTTCATGCGGCGTCCCAGGCTGGCGTCCGCAGTTACGGCAAGTCCGGCCAGCACGTCACTGTGCCCTCCCAGGAATTTGGTGGCACTGTGCAGGACAAGGTCCACACCCTGTTCAATCGGTCTTTGATAATAAGGCGTCATAAAGGTACTATCCAGCATGGTCAAAAGACCATGCTCCTTTGCCCATGCCGTTACCGCGGCTACATCCGTTATTTTAAGCGTCGGATTGGAAGGAGTCTCCATATAAACCACCTTAGTATTCGGCCTTAATGCGGCTTGTACCTTATCCAGCCTGGTCATGTCAACAAAGGTGGTTTCTATATTCATCCGCTTCAGGATTACGGTCAGAACGCGGTACGTACCTCCGTATACATCCTCTGTACAGATCACATGATCTCCTGCAGAAAGCAGCATAAACGCGGAGGAGATGGCCGCCATACCGGAGGCAAAAGCAAATCCCCTCGCCCCTCCTTCCAGGCCGGCGATATAGTCTTCCAAAGCTTGCCGGGTAGGATTGCCGGAGCGGGTATAGTCAAATACCGGCGGATTCTCCAGGTCCTCATGATGAAAGGTCGATGCCTGATAAATTGGAACGCTTGATGCACCTGTTTGCTTATCAATTTCCCCGCCAAAGTGGAGCAGACGCGTACCAAATCCGGCCTTTTGGACAGCCTTCTCTCCCGGTTGGTTTGACTTACATTCACTCATCAACCAATTCTCCCTTTTCAATTTCTTCCCCAGCCTTTGCCAAGGCCTGGTCCAGATCAGCGATCAGGTCTTCCACATGCTCTATCCCGACGGAGAAGCGCAGCAAGCGGTCATCAACACCGACCTGATCCCGGATTTCCTGGGGAATATCGGCGTGCGTCTGTACGGCCGGATATGTCATAAGAGATTCCACTCCGCCCAGACTTTCGGCAAATGCAATCAGCTTGATATAACGCAGAATGGGTTCAACGAGGCGGCTGTCTTTTACTTTAAACGAAAGGATGCCCGTATTTCCTGAAGACTGTCTGCTCTGAACAACATGGCTCGGATGACTTCCCAGCCCGGGATAAAAGACTTCTGTCACCAGACTGTGCTGCTGCAAATATTGAGCCACACGGACCGCATTATATTCGTGCCGTTCCATGCGAAGAGCAAGTGTCTTCATTCCTCTCATCAGCAGCCAGCTATCCTGGGGCCCCAACACTGCTCCGATGGAGTTATGTAAGAAGAACATCTCCTCAGACAGTTTTTTCCCTTTGGTTACGATAAGTCCTGCCAAGACGTCATTATGCCCCCCAAATATTTGGTGGCACTATGGATCGCAATATCAGCCCCGAGCTCCAACGGCCGCTGAAAAAAAGGCGTAAGCAGGGTATTGTCTACAATGGTCAGCAGGGACGTTTCTTTGGCCCAGGCGGATATTTTGGCTATATCGGTTATCATCATCAGCGGATTGGTTGGCGTCTCAATCAGGACGGCTTTGGTAGACCCTTCCCGGTAAGCCCGGTCCAGCGCTTGTATATCATCTGTATCCACATACGTTGCCGTTACGCCAAACCGGGTCATGATTTGTTCAAGCAAGCGGTACGTGCCTCCATATAAGTCCAACGAGACGATCAAATGGTCCCCTTGAGCAAACAATGCGAAGATGGTTTGCAGTGCGGCCATTCCGGAGGAACACGCAAAGCCTCCATCCCCTTTCTCCAATTCGGCAATTGCCTCCTCCAGCACGGCCCTTGTCGGATTTTTTGTACGGGTATAGTCGAACCCGGTGCTTTGTCCGAGCCTCGGATGGCGGTAAGCTGTGGAATGAACAACCGGAAAACTGACTGCTCCGGTTACCGGTTCTGATTGAGATCCTATTTGTGCAAGTTTACTTTCTATTTTCATGTATTCCCATCCTCTTTCGCTCCCTTGTCTGTACAAAGGAAAAGATTTATCCTTAGGCTAAAGTCAACATCGGGTTGATTGCAAAGAAAGTGTGTTCAAGTCGTATGGAGTCTCCTGGTAAACGCAATAGTTTAGCCAATTGGCAAATAGTAAGTTAGCATGCGCCCTCCATTTATTCAAAGGTTTGCGGTTCGGATCATCATCCGGATAGTAATTTTTGGGAATGGCCATATTCATCCCTTTTTGGACGTCACGGTCATATTCCCATTTAAGTGTATCCGCATCGTATTCCGAGTGTCCTGTCACAAAGATTTGTTTGGCATCCTTCGTGGCAACCAGGTAGACTCCCGCATCCGGAGATTCGGACCAGATTTCGAGTTCCTTCACTTTATCTATGTCTTCCCTGCGGACTTCAGTATGGCGGGATTGGGGGGCGTAAAATACCTCATCAAATCCCCTCACCAGCTTTTCACTTGGTTTTGTCACTATATGCGGGTAGACTCCAAAGATTTTATCCTTAAGCCCATATTTCGGAATGCCGAAATGATGGTACAATCCGGCTTGGGCTGCCCAGCAAATATGAAGCGTTGACGTTACATGTTCCACGCTCCAGTCCATAATCTGTTTCAGCTCCTGCCAGTAAGACACTTGTTCGAAGTCCAACTGTTCTACCGGTGCACCGGTGATGATCATCCCATCAAAATTCTCATGCTCTACGTTCTCAAACGTTTTGTAAAAGGTGGTCAGATGCTCCACAGATGTATTTTTGGATTGATGAGTTTTAGGGTGAAGCAGGACAAATTCCACCTGAAGCGGTGAATTGGACAGCAGTCGGAGCAATTGAGTCTCCGTAGTTTCTTTGGTGGGCATCAGGTTTAAAATAGCTATGCGCAGCGGGCGAATATCCTGATGAAACGCCTTTGATTCATCCATTACAAAAATATTCTCTCTGCCCAATACTTCCTTCGCCGGTAAATGATCCGGTACTTTAATCGGCATCACAATCACTCCTTTTACATGAATCGAATTCGAAAGCTGCTTGGGAATGGCCATTGAAGGTCCCCGGAAAGGGCGGCCTAAGATAGGGGTCCGACTTCGTTATCCCTGCAGAGACCCGATAAATTAACTGTACCTCTCCCGGGTCACAGAAGACGGGCCTATACCGGGCGAATATGCATTCTTCTATGCAAAAAGGCCCTTCTCCATAAGAGAAAGGCCTTAAACCTGTTGGGTTGGACGTCCTCTCTCATCTCTCAGAAACGTTTGTTTCCGCAAGAATTAGCACCGTGCATATCCCTGCAGGTCAACTGCATGGAAATGTCGGTTGCCGGGTATCATCGGGCCAGTCCCTCCACCTACTCTTGATAAGAGTGTAACCTTATGCAATTTTAGGATTACTTACTAAGTACTCTAATGGATTCTATACCGGAAGTCAAGCACATTCTCAATGCGAAAAGTCACGAAACTTCCCGGATTTCCATAAGCTGAGAAGAGAATAGAAACGGGATTAGTCCCAGACATTACTTCTTGAATCGTGGAAAATGTAGGTATATACTAGACAAGTATTAGACATTGTAAACGTAAAGGGGAGAACCTTAAATGGACGGGGACCGACCGAGGAGTAGACGGTTTGTTCATTTTTCCTTGCAATCATACAATTTTATATGCAAGAGGAGCAGTTGATCCGGCGGTTGCTACATATAAGGAATCTTCTTTCGGAGCTAGGCGGGTCTACTGCTTTTCCTGCCTGATCAAAGGGGTGGAAAATCATGAAAACACGCTTAGTTCAGAATGGTGTTTTTACTCTGATCGAAGATGTGAAGGAGACGCTCACTCCTCCTGAATCCGGATTTTACTAGATTGATGCCAGCGTGGAGGATCTGGAAAACCTGCAGCCTCTCTTTCATCTGCACGAGCTGGCTTTGGAGGATCTGCTGAACGAAGAGGAACAGCGTCCTAAACTTGAATTTTATGAGTCTCATTATTTTATCGTTTTTAACAGCATCCGGTTTGACGATGAGGAGATTTTCCTGAGAGCAGTTAACATTTTCTTAGGCAAACATTTCATCATCACCGTAACCCGGCAAAAAATCAATGAGCTGCGGGCAATCAAGCCTTTTCTATGGGAAGAGGAAGTCAATAGTCCGGACCATTTTTTATATCATCTTGTCGATTTAATTGTCGATAATTATATGGCGGTCGGGGACCGGATTGAAGATAAGATTGAAAAACTCGAAGAGGATATTCTCATGAAAACCAAAAAGTCGCATTTGAATGAGATTATCGGTCTGCGCGGCGAAATTCTGATGCTGAAGAAGATGCTTGTCCCCCAGCGGGATGTAGTAGGTGTACTTCACCGTAAAGAACTGCGGCTCATCAGCAACGAACTGCAAAAATATTTCGGGGATATTTATGAGAATGCCGTCAAAAGTGTGGATACGTTTGATACCTTGCGCGATCTGATGGGCAACTTGCGCGAAGCCTATCAGGCCAGCGTCGCCAACCGGGCGAATGAAATTATGAGAATCTTTACGGCTCTTACGACCATCTTCATGCCGCTTACCTTTATTACCGGGGTTTTCGGAATGAACTTTGACAATATTGCCGGGCTGCTTCATATCCCTCATATGGATGAATTTATGCTGGGATTTATGATTGTTATAGGCATTTTTATGATGATTTTGTTCAAAAAGAAAGAGTGGCTTTGAAGGCCACTCTTTCTTTTTTATATTACTCTTTTGCAGGCTGGCTGAGTCCGCCCACATTCTTGTCATACGACTCGTAAATTTTGGCTGCTATCGGTGCGGCGCTCCAGCTTCCGTATCCGCCTTCGGGTACCACAACGGCTACCGCCAGCTTCGGATTATTGCGCGGAGCAAAGGAAATGAATACCCCGTTATCAACAGTTTTGCCGCCATATTGTTCGGTAGAAGTACCCGTTTTACGGGCCACATCATAAGGCAGCGTATCTATACTGGTGCCTTGAGCATTGATATAAGCATTACTTCTCATCCCGCCAATAATGGACTGCCATTCAGTTTCGGATAACGTTACATCCGGAGATCCGTCTTCTTTAGGCATCTCTTTAGGCTCAAAACCCTGAACCACATTTCCGTGTATGTCTGTTATTTTGTCTACAAACTGGGGCTGCATCCGCTTGCCTCTGCTAGCCAGGGTAGCGGCGTACTGGGCCAGCTGCAGTGTGCTGTATTTGCCTTTTTGTCCCCATGATGCACGGACAATGTTATCCATGACGCTGTCATTTTTCGTATTCAGGAACTCCGAACTTCCGGGGTATTCACTTGGAAGCCCGCTTCCCGTAAGGGTCCCCAAACCGAATTGTTTATAGTAGGAGTCTAAAACCTGTAAAGATTTATCATTCTCATTGTTTCCATATTTACGGTACATGCCCATACCGATCATTTCCGACATAAAGGTATTGGATGAATTCTTCAAGGCCATCTGGGCATTAATCGATCCCGTCGGGACCCCCGGCGCATTCCGGATCGTACGCTTGTCTTTACCAAAGGTAAATACCCCTGTGTCTTGATAAATCGTATTAGGATTAAATAACCCCTCTTTAAATCCAACGAGGACCGATAAAGGTTTGATCACGGAACCTAAATAGACGATGGAAGAAGGGTGTTTATTTAATTCATTGTCCGGATAATCCCCGTACATAGTCCGGATAGAACCGTTATTTATAAATTTTCCCACTTTATTATAATCTTCCGGTTTAATTCTTCCACCTTTCCAAACATTCGTATCGTAATCCGGATAATTAACCATAGCCACCACTTTTCCAGTGTCCACTTCTATGGCCACGACAAAAGCGGAACGAGGGTTCTGTGTGGAGGCTCTTGCCTTGTTGCGGAGGGCAGCATTTGTTTTAAGGGCACTTAATTGCTCCTCTACTGCTTTCTGAGCATCCATCTGCACATCTTTTTTAATGGTTAGGAACAGATTGTTTCCTTTAACGGGAGGGGTAATCTCAGGCTTGCCTGTGATTTTTCCTATAGAGTTGACCGGGTATGTTTTGGAGCCTTCTTTGCCCCGGAGCTCATCCTGGTACATGAACTCGATTCCGTCAAAACCGACTTCCTCCCCATTCGTATAGCCCTCTTTTATGGTCTGGTACTTTTCTTTACCGCCGTCTTTGTTCTTTGCGGATCCAAAGACTTTCATGTAACCGATAAGCTGGGCGGCGAAGGGGCGGTCATCAAAATGCTGATATTCCCTGATACTTTCCTCCAGAATATCAATGCCTTTGAATTCATCACGGTGCTCCATCAAATAGGCCACTTCTTCCTTGCTTAAGTCGGCCTTGACTTTTCTTGGTTCAGAATAAGCTGATTTAGGAGCTTTTGTTTTTAATTCCATATCAAATCCGGGATCCATAGCTGCCAATATTTCTTCCGTGCTCATCGGAGTTTCCCCGGACTTCGTAAACTTGGCCAGCGCTTCTGACAGCTTTTTGGCCATGTCTACAACTTCTTGCCTGTCTTTCTTGGAGCTGTTTCTTCCCCCAACCTGGAAATAAAGCGACTGAACCGTCCGTGAAAAGGCAATTAATTGGCCGTCTTTATCCATGATATTGCCGCGTACGGGCGGAATGACGGAGTTACTCTCTGTACGCCGCTGTTCCTGTGCCTTCAGATCTTTTCCTTCGACGAACTGAATGATGGCAAGCCGGATAATTAATGCTGAGAAAAGTAAAAAAACAGCAAAAAAGAAAATATTAATGCGCCATAAAAAACGCTTGCGCTTTACCGAATCTTCTTTGTGTTCATCTTGTTCATACAAAGGTTTACTCATGCTACCTTCCCTTCCTGCCGTAATATCTTATAGCTTACCACAGGGAAAAGTCGAATACCACAAAGCAGCCCGTTTCAAGCCAACAAATCTATCAGGAATAGTGCATTTACAAAATTATGAAACCGACGATGGAATTTTATGTTAAAAAGTTGGCATGTTCTATGCGGAATGAAACCTCACTCTTAACTCGCTTGAGGCTTAACAGGAGGGAGGTTCTTCCTGTATTTAATCCGAAGCAGCCTGAGCTTTTCATACACAAGATCCATGTCCAGCTGTTTTTGTTCTTTTTCATCGAAAAGGAGCTGTACGATAGGTTTTAAATAGCGCTCCCCTTTTTGTCTGAACAGATCCATAACCAGTTGTTGTTCTTCCGCTGTCATGGATTCCAGGCCGCTCTCTACAAGAGCATCCATTTCGTACCCGTCCCGGTCCAACTCTTCCACCCATTGGAGAAGCTCGCGTTTAGGTATGGACAGCTCTACCCGCAGTTCCTCCAATGTTCTCCCCTCTGTTGATGCTTCCAGCAGCTTTCTTTTCCCCTCTTCCCGTTCCAAATCCCTTTTGGCCCGTTTTTCCTGTTCTTGTTCCATCCAGACCGAAAAAGCCATTACGTCAATCCGTCCTAAAACCCAATCAAGCGGAAAGGCAGTATTCCGGTTATGCTGCCGGGTAATCTGCATAATTTCTTCTCCGTACCTGCCCGTTTTTTGCTCTCCAAAACCGGGAATTTGCAGTAATTCCTCCTTCGTATGGGGAAGATAGGCGGCTATCATATGCAGTACTCTGTTAGATGCCAGTATAAAAGGTGAACGTCCTTCAAGTGCAGATTGTTCTCTCCTCCATTTGCGGAGCTGCTCGTATACCGCTTCGTTCGGATGACACTCGGCATAATAAATCATCATCTGGGTCTTCCTGGCTTTATCGGATATTACTGCTCCGGAAGGACCGTTAACTGTCTGAATTAAGGGAACGAAACCCTCCCTTCTTCTTTCCTGAAGCTGCTTACGGAGAGATGCCATAAGCTCATCAAACCGGTCTCCCTGATACCAGACGTACGTATTCGGGCTGTGTTCCGACCCTTCGGCCTCCCTCCAGGAACCAATCCATACTCCATTCCTTTCCTCAATTTGAATAAACGCCCGAAGCTGCTTCCCTCCGGGTTCCTGCCTCTCCAACGAACTCATAAAAATAACAGACGACACGTTTTTTCCTCCTTCAACAAGAAAAAATGAGCACAAAAAAAGCACCACTCCTACCTAGTAAGAGAGGTGCTTCCCCGTACTTTCTTTAATTAACCAAATAATACCATGCAACCAAACTTCTTGCAACCATTTTTGGGAAACTCTTGGGATTTTGGCAAATTACCCGTATAATGAACGTATCACAAGAATTGGAGTGGTTCTCATGCACGAAGTCGATTATTTGTATGACCATACGGAAGAGACATCAACCCGTTTTGTATGCTTTGCGGGAAAGGCGCTGCGGCGTTTTGATTTAGCCATAACTACAACGAACCGTTTCTATGGAAAAAAACTGGTCACGGATTTACAGACAGGCCGCACAGCTGTCATTGGACCGGATGATTTGGCGGAAGAGGGCTATTTGGAATATGCCTATCAGTTGGAGGAAGAAGAGGCCCAAGAGCTTCGGGAGTTCCTTGGGCAGGTAGTGGGAACCGTAAATTTCACGGATTTATAATCCGTTTTGTCTTCCTTTTCCCTTAGGGGGATTAGTTTCATGAATCCGTCAACCCCGGAATCATGGATTGATTTGCTGTTGTGGAGCAATCAATCTAGGAAATTGAATGCTTCAACGTTACTTTAAATTGCAGAACTGCTTCAGCAGGCCCTCTGAAGTCTTCTCTTTCTTTACGTAAAACTAAACTTTTATCAGATGAGTTCCACCTACTACTCCTACACTAAGAGTATAAACATTACTTATATAGCTCGGTCCTCCACTGACTATTACATAATCAGCATAAAAATTTGCTGACATATTTATATTGCTGTGAGATACCTTTACACCACTATAAATTCTATATCCACTACCCCCGGTAGCTGTACCACCTTCTAGTAAATTTCTTGGTAAATCAATTGATTGTACGGTGATCGATCCATCACTATAGGTGCTGATTTGAGTATTACTATCGAATGTCCTAGTACTTTTGAATTTGGTTTGTTTGCTTCCCAAAGGTGTCCATTTTTATATTGGGTAATCAATCTTTCCTGTGTATCTTTCGAAACTCCATACTTGTCAAATTCTTTGAACATAAAATCAAAATCAGTTTGATTTAATTCTTGAGTACTCAAATTTGAATTTGTAGTATTGGGGTTTCAGCCGAAAGTTATCGCCCATGCCGGGCGCACAGAAACAAGGAAAACCGCATTGGCTTATGCCATGCGGTTTTCCTTGTTTCAAGATGATTTAAATATAGAAATCCTTCTGCCGGGAACGTTCCCCTCTCTTTTTCCCCAAAGCAGAAATACCCGGGCAGGCTGATGAACAGCTTTTATTCATTTCACAGGAGGCACATTTTCCTTTTTTGTTTTTACGGAAAAATTGAACCAGGGTCCATGCCGCATAAACGAAAATCATCAGGCCAATAACTATACTAAACAGCATTCCGACCACTCCTTTTTGATTCCCGGATAGAATAAAGCTTTAATCCGTTGTTAACGGTAACCCAGCAGATGACCTATCTGAACAATGGCAAACGAAATCAGATAAGCTACGACAAGGGCATACACAATGGAAAACAGGGTCCACTTGCCCGACAAAGTTTCTTTCTTGATAACCCCCACCGTAGCCAGACAAGGCACGTACAGCAGAATAAAAGCCATAAAGCTGTAAGCCTGCAGCGGAGTGTAGTAGTTCGCGAGCAGTCCCTGAAGGGTATCCGTATCCGGTACGGCATAAATAATATTCATGGTAGAAACCACAACCTCTTTAGCCATAAAACCGGTTAGCAAAGCAGCACCCGCTTGCCACGTTCCAAAACCAAGAGGGACAAACAGCGGAGCAACCGCACCTCCTATCATGGCCAGGAAGCTTTCGTTCATCTCCACCCCAAATCCCCCGGGGCCGGCATAACCAAGCAGCCAGATTAGGACGGATCCCCCGAAAATAAAGGTACCTGCTTTTTTTACAAATCCTTTGCCTTTCTCCCAGGTGCTTCTTCCCAGGGTTCTCCACTGAGGAATCCGGTAAGGAGGAAGCTCCACGAGAAACATCGATTCTTCCTGCTTCAAAATCGTTGAAGAAAACAGCTTGGCCAGGATAAGGGCGACGACAATTCCCAGGACATACAGGGATAAAACAACGAGCGCCTGATTTTCCTTAAAAAACACCATCACAAAAAGGCTGTATACAGATAGCCGGGCGGAACAAGACATCAGCGGCGTTAAAATAACTGTCAGGAGACGCTCCTTGGGCTGTTCAATGGTTCGTGCGGCCATGATGCCGGGAACATTGCATCCAAATCCGATAATCATCGGAATGAACGCTTTTCCGTTAAGTCCGATACTTTCCATTAACTTGTCCATAACCGTGGCAATACGGGCCATGTACCCTGAATCTTCAATAAAGGATATGATCAAAAACAGCATAAAGATCTGCGGAACAAACACCAATACCCCGCCTACACCGGCTATGATGCCATCCAAAATAAGGGCCTGGATAAAATCCGTGGCTCCAACAGCTGTAAGGACAGAGGTGATGACCTGCCGCAGCGGACCATTAATAAAATCATCCAGCAAGTCGGAAAGAGGACTTCCGACCCATTCAAATGTCAGCTTGAAGGTCAGGTACATAAATGCAAGAAAAATAGGAATACCTAAGATCTTATGGGTAACAATCCGGTCAATCCGTTCCGATAAGGATGTTTTTCCGGCAGCGGTCATTTCGACACACTCAGCCAGTAATGCCCTTATCCATTTTCCCCGCCTTTTCCGTATCCAAAGTTCTGTATTCGAGGTTCCGTAAGCTTGTTCCAGAGAATGGCGAATTTTATCGGCAAGGGTATTCAGCCGGTCACCAGGCAACAGTTTGGTAAACTCTGCGACTACGACTTGGTTTCCCTCAAGGAATTGTACCGCTGCCCATCTCTTGGCCGGCATGGTATCCGGCAAAAGCCGTTCGAGTTCAGACAGCCCTGCCTCTATTTCTGCTCCGTAATCAATCCGGAAGGGTTCGGACGAAAGTTCCTCCGATGGGCGGGATATCGTATCCAGCAGTATTTCACACCCTTTCCCTGAACGGGCGATAACAGGAACAACCGGAATTCCTAATCGTTCCGACAGACGGCCCGCATCAATGCGCATCCCTCTCTGCTCTGCCACATCGACCATATTCAGGGCAACGGTTACCGGCTTTCCATACTCAAGCAGCTGGATTGTCAGATTCAGATTACGTTCCAGTTGGGAGGCATCAATTACGTTCAGTATGGAGCTGAAAGATTCATCCAAAAGAAACCGGGTCGTCACTCCCTCATCCTTGGACAGCGGATTTAAAGAGTAGATACCCGGCAAATCAATCAAACTTCCTTTTTTATTCGTCAGGGTTCCTACTTTTTTCTCTACTGTCACGCCTGTCCAATTGCCGATATATTCATAGGAACCTGTTAAAATGTTAAACAGCGAGCTTTTTCCGGTGTTGGGATTTCCGGCTAATGCGATACGGATCGTCATACAACCGCCTCAACCTGTATATTCAGGGCTTCCCTGCGTCGGATAGCAATCCACTGTCCTTCGGATTCGATCGTAAAAGGGCCTCCAAAGGGCAGCGTTTTTTTCAGCTTAATAACCGTTCCTTCCATAATACCGAAATCTACGAGCCGGCGTTTCACCAGATCGCTAACGGAAGATACATCTGTAATCCGGACTTGTTTCCCAACAAAATTTTCAGTTAATTTCATCTACTCACCCTTAACAATGATAATCATTATCAATTATCTGAAGTATTCTAATTGTATGACAGCATGCTCCGGTTTTCAATAAAAAAATCCTTCCTATTCCGTTACAAAATCATGATTAATTAGAGTAACTATTTAGTAAGAGATAATAAAAAAACCTTTGCTTTAAAGGGCTTTCCCTTATTAGCAAAGGCTTTGGTTATGATCCGTTATTTCAACCCGGATTGTAAATGATGCAATTCAGGAACCGTAATACGGCGAAATCATCAGGTAAACCAGGACACCCGTCAGACTGACATACAGCCATAACGGCATCGTCCACCTGGCAATCTTCTTATGCTTTTCAACTCTCATATTGAGTCCTCTGGTTACAGTTACCAGAGCTAAGGGTACAATTACTGCTGCAAGAATTATGTGCGTAATGAGAATAAAGAAGTACACATACTTCAGGATTCCATCGCCGCCATAATGCGTATCAGGCGCCATTGAATGATACGTCAAATAGCATACGAGGAACAGCGTGGTGGTAATGAAAGCTGCCAGTACAAAACGCTTGTGCAGCTTGATGTTTCTTTGCTTGACAAAATACAGGGCAGCCAGCAGAAAAATAAAGGTAAAGCTATTGAAAATCGCATTCATCATCGGAAGAATGGTCAGATCAAAATGATCGAACCCCTCTACCTTTGGCATCATAAACAAAATGGCGATAATCAGAGGAATAGCAATGGATAAAATAACAATAATAGGTGTATAATTCCGTTGCTTAACCTGATATTCCGGGCTATTGTACGGGTCTTTCTGATTCATCTCGTATCTCCCTTTGTCTATAATGTTTCTCACTTAACTGTAATATTACACAATCAAACTGCTCATGGCAAACGCTACGCCCACATAGACACACAATAGTAAGATTCCGACACTTACATTCCCGTTTTCAAGGTGTTCGGACAGGCTAACCCCGGGGGTAACCAAGTCAAAGACCCAATACGTTAATATAAGACAGGCATAACCAATCAGAAACCAGAGACCCATATGGAGAAGGGAAGAGTTCGTATAAGCGGCCACCCCAAGAATGATGGCAGTACCAAGAAACTTCCCTCCGAAAGCCAGACCTACAGCCGTATTTCCTTTACTTAACTGTTCCAGATCATTAAACGGCGTCATCCAGCTGAATACCAGCATACCAATAATCTGTAGAACAACAATTACAATAAAACTAATTAGCAGATTGACCGCGATCAATTCACCCACCCCCTAAATTTAGACATGGCCACATCATAATCGGAAAAGTCATGCAGTTCTTCCATGACGATTTTAACCTTTTCCTTGTTTTTCATAGCATTATACCGCTCTTCCGGAATCGGTTGTTTAATATCGTGGCCGCTCGGCATGGTCAGTACGGCAAAAAACCGGTTTTGTCCCTTATATTCCGTTTTATAGACGCCCACAAGATCCACTTCCGTTTGCAGCTCAATTTTCAGTTTATCCATATCTTCTTTGGCAGCCGCTTCATCTTTAAAAGTTTTGATAGGTTTCCAGGAAGATAAAGTCACTTCATTCTTGCCGTCACTGTTTGTTTTCATATCTGCACTCATGTAGCTGAGCACCCAAATGTTATCTCCTGTCGCATAGTTATTGTCATTAGGCATCAGCTGGTTATCCGGAGAAATGGTCATATCCCCCCAATGAGGTCCCCGACTTTAGCCTGCTCAATTCTGTAATCCCAGGGTACCTCACTTTCAGTTGAAGCCGGACCGGCTCCTGAATCGGTATTAGCTTCACCGGATGAACCCAGTATCTCGGCACTGACAGCTACAATCACACCTATGATAATCACCCAAAAAATAAACATGCCGATTCTTTTGTTTCGTTTGGCTGCCGACTGGGCGGTATTTCTGGGATTTCGTCTATGATTTGTTCCGTTGTTGTTCAAACGGCCCCACTCCCATCGCCACAAAATGGCTCGTATTTCCCGTAATCAGTCCCCCTGCCCTTCCAAGCAGCCCGCATGGTTTGCCATCAATCACAAACATACCTGTCAACAGATGAAACTCACCCTTATGAAGGCGGATTCGCGGGAGCTCTGCCCGTTCTTGGTAAATATCCCCAAACAAGGTGCTGATATCGTATCCTTCTTCATCCTGAAGATCCATATTGCCTTCGGCATCAAACATGCGGACAGATCCGCCTTCACGCCCAAACATGGATTTGGATACATAATTTCCGGTAAACAGAGGACGATTATAGGTTGGTAACATATATCGCTTGATAAACATATGTTCTTTTTCCGTAAATAAATCCGCGTTTAATTCATGAAGCCCCCAGATAACAGCCTGAAGGCCTTTGGACTGTAAAATAACTGCATGCAAAGAGTTGAACAATTGGAGTTCTCCGGTTTCAACAGCATAAGCCAGCGCCTCTCCCCCATCGTCAACTCCCATCCATTCTTTAGGATAGAGGGCAAACAAACGGCGGATCGGCTGATGATCCGAACCTTTCAGTATACCCTCATCCACCCAAAGATCGAGACAATCGATGCAGCGCATCCGGCGACCGCTATGGCGAACCAGCGCCTCAATTGTCCCTGAATCTTCATCATGTGAGCCATAGGCTACACAAGCAGCAGCTTCCGGATCTTCTTTGGCCCACGCTCTTGCCACTTGAGAGGCCATTGAAGTATTGGGAGTTTCTATGCCATATTGGCTGCACAGCCATGGAGTTGCAATCGATGCTTCGACATAGCCCGTTGGCGTGTCCGCATTAAGCTCCAGCAGCTTGATTGTGCCGTCCATAGCTACGGAGAAGTCAAATCGTGCATAGCGGCTAAGTTCCAGTGCTGGTTGCGGAGGAACCAAATCCAGACCGTCCCATAATACTTCCGGTATGGCCAGCATTTTGTACAAATCTCTTCGGCCAATTACAAACCGCGCCGCCTTATCGAATATGCGCCAAAGTGTTGCAGATGCGGCGTACAGCTTGTTATAAACGGCTTCATCCATAACGACAACCTGGTCAATCCAATATTGTTCTTCCCCGATATCGGCCCAGCTGAATCCGAGTTCCCCCAGTTCCCGGACTCTGGCTGACCGGTCGGGCAATGGTTTTCCAACCGTTTGAAAACTCATGCTTCTTACACACTCCGACTCTTGTGTCATGTTTTATCGGCAGCCGACTTCGTTCCGTCAGCTTCCAAAGCTGCTGCCGCTTGACTTACCCGACGAACCGAATCCGCTTGATTTGCCACCAATCCCCCCGGTGAAGAAGACCTGGATTTGGAACCGGAGGAACTGTTATTATTAAGGGAAGACTTGGTCTTAAAGCCTCCCTTGCTGCTTGAAGTTTTAGGCACAACCGTTGAATTGGCTGTCGGTTTATTTTGAAAGGTAGAGGAATCATAGGTTTTGCTTACATACGGACGTGACGTTCTTGTGTCATAGACCGGACGTTGACTGGACCATCCGCTTGAAGAGTAAGGTCCGCCGCTGTTGAAAATCATATGGTACAGCATCAGATCGGTCCAATTTAACCCGCTGTGATACACTACCGGCGCTGGTGACCCGCCACCAGTGCTCCCGACTGATCCGGTCCTGTTCCCTGCCGTTTCTTTTTTCTCCTGAGGAAGTGGAATGTTCCAGTCTGTATTGGCATCGAAAAATTTCTTCACATTCTCGTTGGACCACTCCACCAGCTTAGGCTCTGAAGAACCTTCAGCATGAGCCGTAGGAAGGAGAAGAAGGTTGGCCGCAAGAATGATCCCCAGCGAAGTGGACAAAACTTTAAGCGGCTTGCGCACCCGTACCTGCTCTACGGAAATATGCTGTTGTTCCGGGTTTTTCTTTATATTGCGCTTAGCCAATGTAAACCCTCCTTTTTACTTACTGCATCATTTCAGCTTTATCAACGGGAAGTACAAGGATCTCAAGCACCCCTTCATTTACGTTAAGTCTTCCTTCAATCATTTCATATTCTTTCCCGTTTACAAGCAAAAAGTTGGCATGCTCCATCATTGCCAGCATGTCCATACTCCATACCCGATCGTCTACCGGAAGCAGGTCTCCGCTATCCAGTTTTTCAATGATCATTACTCTGGCGTTTGCTTGATTCTGATTGTCCATGTTCGTACCTCCACGTTCTTGTTCTAAAAATACCTTACCATATATAACGGACCGGCAGATAGAATGTTTCAAAATTTGCCCCATGATTGCTGCCTGGAACTGGTACCTGTACTCCAATAATACCATCTCCAAATAAAAAAACGGCTCTTTAGACAAAGAACGTCAGAGAGCCGTTATGTATTAACCTATTAATTTGGCCAGTCCGCCAAATTCCAATTCCTCAAACTTGTTCTGTACCCGAAGTTTGTCTATTGACCAGAGGCATTCATCCAGCAAACAGGAAACCGGAACGTCACATTGGATCCGGGCAAGTTCTCTGGACAAATGCAGCATCTCCAGTTCCGCTTCAATCTTACTGCGCACTCCTTTGGTGAGTTCGTTGAGATTATCCAGCACACCTTCAACAGATCCGTATTCCCGGATGAGTTTTACGGCTGTTTTTTCGCCAATGCCTTTGACCCCCGGATAATTGTCCGCCGTGTCTCCCATAAAAGCCTTAACATCCACAACCTGAGCAGGCGTAAGTTGTTTTTCTTCCAAAAGAACTTCGGGGTTGTATACCATGTAATTGGACATTCCCTTTTTCATAATAATGACGTGCACCCTGTCGTCGATCAACTGGAGCATGTCATGGTCTCCCGTTAAAATACGAATATCCATCTCCTTACCAAACAATCTGGCAAGAGTCCCGATGCAATCATCTGCTTCATAGCCTGAGGCCCCGATATTGGGGACACCAAAGCTGTCTACGACCTCTTTAACAAGGCTGAATTGGGGAATTAATTCTTCCGGTGCCTCAGCCCTATTCGCTTTGTAAGCATTGAATTTCTCTGAACGGAAAGTTTTGCTCCCCATATCCCAGCAGCATGCCACATGGGTAGGAGCAAAGGTATGTATCGCATCCATAAAATAACGGACAAACCCATATACCGCATTCGTTGGCAGCCCTTCACTCGTTCTTTTCATATAACCGCTGTAAGCAGAGGCATAATAAGCCCTGAACAGCAGGGCCATCCCGTCTACCAGCAGAAGGGAATCTTGTTTGTTCTGTTCCTGCAACCTGATCTCTCCTAAAAACCCATTTCTTATTAGTATACCATTATTTAATGAAAGCTGCTCCTGTCCGGTGGACAGAATTTGCGGGTTCCTCCTGATACCTTTCCAAAGCTTGGACAAATATCCGCAAACCCAAATCTACCATTTCCCTTTCCAGGGGGCTCATCATGCTCATAATCTGCTCAAATTTCCCGTGTCCGGAACTATACAAGTTAGCGATCAATTCACGGGATTTCGGTGTCATTCGCACCAGCGTCGACCTTCTGTCTTCGACGGATACGGTTCGCTCCACAAGCTCCAGTTTCTCAAGCCGGTCAATAATTCCCGTCATGCTCGGCATCGTTGTATCCAAGAGATCGGCCAAGTGGCCAATAGACGCTTCCTTCTTCGAAAGAATCAATAATATTTTCAGTTGGGGCATAGTTAAATCAAGCTTAGCCCATGCCCGTACGTCGCCAAGCGCCGCACTTTGGGCGACGCGGCTATATAGTTCCCAAATTTCGTGTGCCATGACATCTTAACTCCTCACCCAAATGTTTCAAAGCTACTATCTAATTCATATATCCTAACTTTCTCAAGACTTTTGGATCGAACCTTTTAGCCAAAGTCCGTCACGAGATTCCTATAATCGGTTCGGGCATTTTGCAATCGTTAAAATTGACGTACCCGTTTTCTTTGCGGTCTATGGTTTTATAATATTATAAAATTTGTCACACTTACATGCAACTTTCTAACCTTGAACCATAACATACGACAAAAAGGCCCGCCATCTTATTATAAAAATGGCGGGCCTTACTAGGGCCACTAAAAATATCTCCAGCCTGGCAACCAATGAAGCCAGGATGTATAGGTTTTGCTCACCGGAAGTCCGGATAAAAGGGGGTAGAACCAGATAAACAATAGAACTGCTCCGGCTAAATAAGCCACTACCCACCGTTTTCGGGTCTCCGGTTTTTTCTTCATCCAATATATCACCCAGTATGACAGCATAAGCACCATAAATGGTACCATGGCAAAATAGTGGTAAATAAAAGTCAAACGCGGAACGAGCATCCAGGGCAGGTACTGGGACAGATAAGCAATCAGCAGTACGAGAAGCCTCCGGTCCATTTTCCGGAAGATTCGGTAGATCGTGTAGAGCACCGCTGCAAAACCCGGCCACCAGACAAGCGGGTTGCCGAAAGAAACAATACTGGATACCGTATCTGCCGGAGCATACATGGCTTTATAATACCAGATCGGCGTAATCATCAGCGGCCACTCCCACCATGGCGAAGCAAAAGGATGGGTAGCCACAAGATGACTGTGATACTGGTACATGTGAACCTGGTATGTCAAGACATCCTTGAGACCATGCCCCGGTCCCGGCACCATCATAAACGGAATATAGAACAACAGATAAATGAGTGCCGGAATTATCACATAAAACACAAGGCAAACCAGCAGCGTATAAAGGGTATATCTTGGGAAAACACGGATTTTACGCTGATTCTCCTCATCCTCCGGATATTCCAGGACATGCAGCTTGGCCGCTTTATACTCCTTATACCGGTCTGTTAACGATATGGCCAGAAGCACGGCAAGTCCGGCTCCCCCATATAGTACAATCCACTTGGAGGCTGCCCCGATCCCGAAAAAAAGGCCCGCCAGTCCCAGCGGAATCCACGTTTTCCAAAGGGAAACCTTGTAAAAGCTTATTGTCATATACCGGTACATGTAATAGAACATCAGCATGATGAAAAATACGCCATAGACATCAATTGTAGCGATTCTCGTCTGGGCAAAGTGCATAAAATCAAAAGTGAACAGTACGGCAGGAATCAAGGCGTACTCAGATCTGCCAAAAAGCCTTTTCCCAAACGCGTACATAAGCGGAATCATCCCCACTCCAAAAAGTGTACCGACAATGCGCCATCCCAGCGGATTCATGCCAAACAGCCATATCCCCGCGGAAATGAAAATCTTGCCAAGCGGAGGGTGCGTACTTTCATACGGCTCAATCTGGTGTAAATGTTCGTACGCGGTACGCGCATGGTAGATTTCATCAAAATATGTTCCGTTTAAATATGTCGGCTCATAAGGTGCATCCTTCTGCTCATCAAACAAGCGGTAACCGGCATTTCCTTCTGCAGAGGAAGGGTCCCCGCCCGACGTATTCACGGAAAGTACCGGTAGCGGCTTTTCAGACTGATGATTAAAAAATGCGACTTCGTGAAGACGAAACCCGGTTTTATCCGTTACGATCTTCACATATCGGGCTTTCACATTTGGCTGGACAGACGCCCAGGTAAAGACTTTCGTATAATCGGATTCTACGGGAATTTCATGGTCCCATACAATACCATCCTCTGAAAACCAGTAGGAATACTTGCCTTCACCATCTCCCGCAAAGCTATTAATCCGGTCAATGCTTTGTGTCGAACCAAGATCAACCACTACATTTTCCTGATATTCACTTGGCTGCCAGTACGTCTCCGGAGCCTTGGCAGATCCCAGGTTTATACACGCAATTATGGTGTAAACCACAATCAGAATACCCATATACAAAAAGTCCTTCTTGCCAAGGAATCTGGAACCCTTTGATTCTTTACCCGTCCCGGAATTTTCCGGTTCCAGATCACCGTCTGAACATCCCTGTTTCCTGATAGCCTGAAAATCGGACTTTTGCACTTGCGATCGTACTGACAAATCCATCTCTCCGCTTCCGGTCCCTTTTGCCCGACCAGAATGCCCAAAATCTTTTTTAGCCAATGTCCATCCCAACTTCCACGCATATATCAATAATCCTATATTACAGGCAGATACGAGAAGCATCAGTGTATCATGCACGGGTATAAGATATAGCTTCCTCCAGCTCTGAACGAGGACATATCCCACATTAAGAACAAAAGTAAGGCTAAAGCCGGCATATACAAACAAGAGTTTCCGGTCCCCAAACCATATGAAGGCGGCGGCCAGCAGCGGTACCGCATAAAATAAATAACGTTCGTGCATCATGTTGGCCAGGATGAAAGCCGAAGCCATAAACAAAGCAGCGGCTAACTGACCTGCTCCTGACCGGTTTCGGATTCTTAAGTACAGCCAGGAAGCTGCCAGCAAAGACCCGAGCAGCCCAATTGTACCCCAAGTCTGATACGACAAAAAGAGGAACGGTTTCGTCTGGTCTGTAAAGTTTCCCCCGAACAAAGCAAACAGATTAAAAGCATTCAGAGAGGCATAGGGATAGGATCCCAGAGTCCCGAAATATAGAGTGAATATCCAGGAAAATCCTTTATGAATCATAAATGGAACAACGGGAAGCAGGAACGTCACCGCACCTGTACCGAATGCCTGTAACCATGCTTTGAAGTCGCGCTGTTTGGCAAGGGCAAGCAGAAGAAAAGGGCCCAGCAAAAGCCCTTGAGGCTTGATCAGAACCGCGATTGCCAGCATACAGGCGGCAAATGCAAATTTCTTCTGCCTAAGACCCCTTAAAAACAGCAGAACGAAGATCATAAAAATGGAGTCAATCTGTCCCCATATGGATGAATTCAGCCACAAGGCCGGGTTTAAAACTACCCCCAATGTAAGTGCGTAAGCCCCCCGCAAGGAGAAACGCCTGCTTGCCTCCTGAAAGATCAAAAGACCCAGAACAAGGTCAGCCAAAGAGGCCGGAAGCTTCATAAGCAGGATGGAGAACGTCCCTTCCCACGGAATGTGAAAAACATGATGCAGCATACCAAGTATATATAGCACATAAAGATAGCCCGGGGGATAATCCAAGAACATGCCGTCTGTATACACTCCGAACAAACCGGTATTGTATGCGTGATCTGCCCAAGCAATAAAGGTTCTCATGTCCGCTTCATATCCCAACCATACCGGAGCAAGAACAAGCCGGAGAACGAAGGCTGCAGCTAGTATTAGCCACAGCCCTATTCTAAAATTGTGCCGGGTTCCTGGAATGCTGATGCCGGAATCCATATTATTCATTTACAATGGCGAGAGCCCTGTCTAATAACGACTGATCCAGTGGTCTGGCTAGGAGCTCCAGGTTTTGTTTGATGTGAGACAGGCTCTTTGATCCGGCAAGTACTGAACTTACACCCGGTTCGTTATACAAAAAATTCAGAGCCAGTTCGGTCAGACGGTCTCCATCTCCGTCCACCAGCACAAGAAGCTTCTTGACCTTTTCTTTTTCCGGAAAGTCGCTTCCCAGATGGGGAATAACCCGTTTCGTCAGCTTGCCTGCCGCAAGTCCGGAACGGATGAAGACTCCCATCCCCTTATCATGGGCCAACCGGATATTCTCTTTATTTCCTTGATCCAAAAGGCTGTAAGCCATTTGCATGACATCAAAATCACCGCTCCGGATACACCGGGTGGCCAAGCCTCCGTCAATAGATGCTCCCAGGAAACGGATCTTCCCTTCCTTCCGTGCATCTTTCATCGCCGCCACAGTTTCACCACGGTTCAGAACTTCCTCCGGGTCAGGCCCGAAATGGATCTGCATGATATCAATAATGTCCGTTTTCAGCTTAATCAGGCTTTGATCAATCGACTCTTTCACCGCTTTGTATGTAAAGTCATAATACGTGTGAGGCTCGTTGTTATGCTCCCCGCATTTGGAGGCCAGAATGTACTCATTGCGTCTGTCCGAAACAAACAGACCGATTCTCTCTTCGCTTCGGTGATAAGCACTGGCCGTGTCGATCAGATTGATCCCCGCATCCAGCACCCCGTTAAGCACTTCGGATGCTCCTGCTTCATCGGGACGCTCCACTTCGGTTCCGGAGCCCAGGCCCCAATTCCGTCCGATCTCAAGTGCACCAAAACCGACGAATGTGACTTCTTTACCAAGACGTTTCATGCTGCGTTTTTCCAATCCCCTAGTCACGTGTATCATCTCCTCAGCCCATTGCTCTCTATTCTCTTTGTCTTACTTTATCATAAAAGATGACAGATTCCCACTTGGATACATCACTGATAAAAGAAAAGGCTCTCACCCTTAATCATCTTCAAAAGAGGGAAGAGCCTTTAACCTGTTTTTGGGGCTGCTGTTTTTTCCGGCTTAAGCCAAGGAAGCCATGTCATCACCAAAACTGTCTATGCCTTCGGAGAAAAACTGTACAAGCTTGGAATGTTTTCTCAGCGATTTTTCATGAATCAGATTTAGTTTCCCATTATCCAACTTGCCGAAAATATAGACAAGTTCCTCATTATCGTGCGACCAGTCGAAACCGTCCAGAATCCGCAGACAATGAGTCCAGTTCGGGTTATACTTCCCGTTTTTAAATAAGAAGGCATGGGCATATAGCGCAATGCTTTCCTGCATGACCCGGTTAGCGGATGTATACTGTACAAGTCCCGGCTGTTCCGGCATCATCGGCAACAGTGTGTTAAAGAACTGGTGGAACATCTCTACATAAGCAGACAGGTCCTGACGGATTTTCCTTTGCAATTCATAAGAAGGCTGCATACGGCCCGAGAACAGCATCGTGGCCGTGGCATACAGCCAGCTATAACTGGTAAAGTTGCGGTTAAACGCAGTCAGATTGCTCCGTTTTTCCACACCTGCCCCTTTCAAAAATACGTTATGCTCAGCCACCTGCTGGATGACAAGATTCAGGGGATCCACTGAGTCGAAGGAATGGCCGAGTTCTTTGCTGACAAGCTGCACTTTGGAATTAATGTCACCGAACAGCTGCTGTTCCTCCTCCTCCGTCAGACCAATGTAAATTTGTACCGCCAGCTCCGTCTCCATGAGTCCGAGCCGCCGTTCCTCCAACTGATTAATGATCCCCTGCGTTTGCTCCGCCTGTTCGGCAAGCTCCTCGTTTTCAGGCTCTCTTTTGAGTTTTATTTTAAGTCCGGCAAGTTTTCGTTCGTGCCGTTTAACTTCTTTTTGCATTTGTTCGTTAACAAAACCTAAAGCGAGAATCCGGTGCTGGCCATCCAGCACACTTAATTTGGAACCATGGCGCAATACAAGACCTTCCTCATTCTTGGACAGACTGCCTACGTCGCGAAGGGAAAGGGTAACAGGACCGAAAAATACTTCGTCCAGTTCCCGTTCCTGCAAATACGTGGAAATCTTGCGGCGCTGCATTTTACTTAGTTTCCGCTGCACTACCGGATCAATAGCCGTATAATTCAACAGATCCTTCACGGGCACCGCTACAGTAGCCAAACCGAACTTTTCGCAAAAAGGATATATGGTCATTCGTAAGCATAGTCCGTCCATCAGCCTGCATCCTCCTCTTTGTCCAGAATCAAGAACATGTGCTGCTCATCGTAGAAATCCCGGATATACTGATAAGCTTTCATAATACGGGTTCTTCTTGGTAAGCGGTCTTTTTCATCCCCTGAATAAATGGAATTCCAATCGATATGTTTTAAAATTTTCATCCCGTGTTCGAGATTGTAACGATTGAAGGAAGCGCTCTTGGTAGCTTCTTCATGGCAAAACAGGGCAATGGAAATCTGTATATTTTCCGACCAGGCCAGTTCGCCCTTCACAGGTTTAGGCAAAACGTCAAGAAGGTTTTGGAAATAACCGGAAGCGGTCGAAAGGTGGTCCTGTACCTGGGTTTCCTCAAATTGGTAACTATTGTGGCGTGCCCCCGACTTCATCCGGCCTTCGAATAAGGCCACAAGAATCTCGATCAACAGATGATACGTGAACAAATATTCAGGTCCCTTGCCCCTTTCGGAGAACATATCCACGGGAATTTCCCGCATAACCGGAGATTTCTCTACAAGTTCGCTTCCCACTACATGATAAAAACGCCGCTGGTCACGAAGTACGGCCAGATTGCCGCCAATTTTACGAGGGAGTTTGTTGATATCCGAGAAAAGCTGCCTTTCCTGTTTGGCACTGATATCCAGATAGATCATGGTTGAAATCGGGAAGGAATACAAACGGCTCAGCTTTTCCGTAATCTCATCCATCTTCTCAAACTCACGGCGGTCTTTGGCCCTTGCCATCTGACTTTGCAGAGTTTCCATCAGTCTCTGAAATGCGGCCAGCCGATGCTGGCCATCAACCACATACAGCTTCTCAATGGGTTGAAGACGCAATACATGCCGGTTTTCTTCGTATTTACCGGCCCCTCTTGCAGAAAAAATAATACCCGGGAAATAAATCGGGCGTCTATGTTCCAAATAAAGCGAAATATAATCCATGAGCTTCGTGAGGTTACGAGGGATAATATTTCTCTGTACTTCCAAATCTACTTCATAGATGGAAAAAAGTTTGCTGATTGGCAGGGTAGTTGAAAGTGTTTTATGTCCAAAGGTTTGACCAACATCGCCCGGAATCTCCACAAAAGAAGAAGGACGATGTTCGGATAAGAGATCGGACAAGGAAAAGTTCGAATCCATAGCGGTTTGCTCCTTTTCTCGATAAGTTGGCTGATTGCCTACTATCAAGTCTGAACAAATTTCCCTACTTTAAACCTGCTCGGACCATAAAAAAAGAAGCCGCAGGCTTCTTTAAGTGTAAATATTAAACTCTATTCGTTAATGCCGATCCATTACATTCCCATGGCCATCGTTTGAGCTACCCGGTTTACCATCCGCATCATACCGAACAAAAATACGGCAAGGCCAAAGTAAATGATGCCAAACTTCCAGCGTGTAGAGGGCGAGACCTCATAATAGTCTTCTCTAACATAAGGAATAAGTTCGAAGACGCAATGCAGATTCAGATAAAGACCATCAGCCTTTTGCCTTCTTTCAACCTTTTCTACTCTGATTTCGTGAATTTCCGCCTGTTCCGGCAATATCAGTTGTCCCCGGAATCCTACAATGCCCCATTCCAGATCTACAGACTGTTTCTTGTCCGGGTCATCAAGCCGGCAGTATGTAGTGAAAGGAAGCCTTGTCTGATGATCTTCCCCGGGAATAAGATAACCTGAGTCGACCAAATGCTGGGCCGGCATTTCAAATTCCGTGCGGACAGATACCCGCCGTTCCTTGTTTTTTCCCCTGACGTACTGATTGTATAGATTATAGGCAAAAAGAGCCCAAATCAGGAAGAAAATCATACTACGGAAGTAGAGAATAACACCCAGCCCCCCAATTAAGCCGACAAGCCAGAGCCAACGTGTAACCGCAACAGAAATGCGGCCTCCGTCAAGCGGATGAATTGGCAACAGATTGATTAAGTTTAAAAAAAAGCCTGTATAGGCCACATTGAGCAAATCAGGCCATTGGTAATATACACCAAGTCCGAAAGCTGCCATTGCTCCGACCGTTCCAAGCAGAGGTCCTCCCAAAGCGATATAAGCTTCAGTGGAAGCATCGGTCGGATGGCGTTTCATAGTAATCAGCGCCCCTACAAAAGGAATAAATACCGGTGCTGATACCGGCAGTCCTTTTTGTTTGGCAGCAAGCACATGGCCCATCTCATGAATAAAGATCATGACTACCAGACCTACTGCAAACCAAATAGGAGAATTCAGCGCATAGGCCCCTACGGTGATCATCATCGTGATGATCGTCAGAGCCGTAACAGAAAAGTTTCGGCCTTTTTGATTTTCCTTTTCCCCGTCCCCCCGGTCTTTTGTCGATCTGTTCACTTGCCTATTCCTCCTTTAAGCTTTGGAGGCACCCCAGACCTGTTCAAATTCAGGCTCCTTGAATCCCACCGTAGTTGTTCTTCCGTTCGTCACTATAGGACGCTTGATCAATTTACCGTTGGAAGAAAGAAGTCCCAACATTTCCTCCATGTCCATTCCGCCCAGCTTGTCCTTTAGACCCATTTGCTTATAGACTTCACCAGAAGTGTTGAAAAATTTCCTGATCTCCAGCCCGCTCAGGCGAATCAGTTCCCGAAGCTCTTCTTTACTCGGCGGATGTTCCACGATTGGGATCTTCTTAACCTCGTAATGATGGGCCTGAAGCCACTTAATTGCATTCCGGCAGGTACTGCATTTACTGTATTCATATACGGTAACATTCATATTCCTAACCGTCTCCTTTTGAGCAAGTATGATTAAATTTTCCATGATCTGACAGACAAAGTCAAGAAAATCCCCATTCCTTTATCACATGAGCCATATCTTTAGGCAGGGAAGCTGTAAAAGTCACTTTCTGTCCCGTACCCGGATGGACAAAACCAAGCGATTCCGCATGAAGAGCATGCCGGGAAATCAGCTTCTTCGTCTTCTCTCCCAACTGCTCAAACTGTTCCAGCCGGTACAGCTTGTCTCCCAATAACGGATGCCCCAAATGCTGCATGTGTACGCGAATTTGATGGGTTCTTCCCGTTTCCAGCCAAAGCCGCACCAATGTAGCTCCGTTCATTCGCTTAAGTACTTCATAATGAGTTACAGCCGGATAACCGGAAGGTGTTACCGTCCGGATATGGGGATTGTCCTTGTTTCGGTCAATGGGATCATCCAGAGTTCCCCGGTCTTCCTTCACTACTCCATAAACAAGGGCCAGATACTGTTTATCCAAGGCATGCATCATCATCTGTTCAGAAATTTGCTGGTGGACATACGGATTTTTAGCTATAGCCAGAACACCGGATGTTTCCTGATCCAACCGGTGAACGGGACGAAAGCGGTGGCAAATCCCCTTCTGCTGCCAGTGAAAGACGACCGCATTAGCCACCGTATTCACATAATGGCCATGGGTGGGATGAACAATCATCCCTGCTTCCTTGTTCAGAACCAGCAGTTGTTCGTCCTCATGCAAAATATTCAGGGGAATCGATTGAGGCAGAATATCATCCGAGGTTTCCTGTTCCATCCTCAGTTCCACCAAATCACCCGTTTTCACTTTCACACTGATATATTGCCTGGTCCCGTTGACCATAATTCCTTTTTCCGTCAGTTTCAATCGGGATAACAATTTCCGGGAAACCTTCAGCCTCTTTTGAATAATAGATTTGAGAAGCATGCCATCATCTTCAGGCGGTACAAGGTACGGAAGGGGATCATAGTACTTCATGATTTACGTCTGAACACCTCTGCACTGCGTACATACTCCACATCCTCCCTGTTCGCTCTATGATTGGCTGCCCTGGCCATCGTAAAAAACAGATCGGAAAGGCGGTTCATGTAACGGAGCGTTTCTTCATTAATTTCCTGCGAATTGCCCAATGTGACAATGCGTCTTTCGGCCCTGCGGCAAACCGTCCGGCAGACATGAAGGGCAGCCGCACCGGCTGTTCCTCCGGGAAGAATAAATCTTTGGATGTCCGGAGTTTCAGCATCGTATTTATCAATCCAGGTTTCCAGTCTTGTTACCATCTCTGCCGTTACTTTATAAGGCCTGACGTCCTTTTTGAGAAGGGCAAGGTCAGATCCGCAATCGAAAATTTCATGTTGAATTTCCTGCAAATCTTCCTTCATATCGGCAAAAACATCTTCCTGGAGAAAGCTGATGGCCTGGCCGACAAAACAGTTAAGCTCATCCGTTGTACCATAAGCTTCTACTCTAACGTCATTCTTGTCCACTCTTCCCCGACAACACCCGTTTTTCCCTTATCCCCTGTACGCGTGTATATGTTCATGCTCATCTTCTCCTCTCATGCTTTTGGCTTCCTCGACCTCAGGCCGTTCTTTTTTTGTAGTTGTATCATCTCATAAATAAGGGAAATATCCAAATGCTTCCGTACATGCCCGGCCAGACGGTCGAATGCCGCTTCTCTTTTTTCCTGGTAACGCAGATTGGCAGAAAGCGGCTCCCATCCTTTGCTTAGACGAATGTCGTTAAGCCACGCTCTGCGAAAATTGTCATTATGCAAGATTCCATGTACATAGGTCCCCCAAATGCGGCCGTTTCTATTCTCAGCTCCCTCATTTCGCCATTCGGACGAACCTTCCGTCTGCCCCTGCAAAATTGTACGGACCCGAAAAATCGGATTTCCTCCCCCTGTAAACCAGGTTCGGCCCATATGAATCTCGTAGCCTCCCACATTAAACGCTTCCGATCCGGCAGCAAAGAGACACGTATTCCCCTCTACTCGCACCGTTTGTTTCTCGGATATAAATTCGGTTTCCAGAGGCAACAAGCCCAATCCGGATAACCTGGTATGATCTGATTCAATACGGCCCGGGTCAATCAGGGCCTCTCCGAGCATCTGGTAACCACCGCAAATTCCTGCCACATGCTTCCCGTTTTCGGCATGATCTATGATCCGCCGGGCAAGTCCTGTCTTCTGAAGAAAAAGCAGATCTTCCGAAGTATTCTTGCTTCCCGGAATGATCAATGCATCCGGATTTCCCCATTCATCCAGATGGGATACGTACCTAATCCGGACATCAGTTTCCTCATAGAGAGGATCCATGTCGGTAAAATTTGAAATCCGGGGAAGACGCAGAACAGCTATATCCAGCCTCCGGCTTCCGTCCGCTTCGGAGTCTGCGCCCGACTTATGGTTTTGAACCCTTTTGGAATCCAGGGAGGCTGTATCCTCATCTTCAATGCCAAATTGGGGCAAGTAAGGGACAACACCCAGTACAGGTTTACCCGTTTTTTGTTCCAGCCAGTCAATACCGGGACGAAGCAGGCTTACATCCCCCCGGAATTTGTTAATAATAAATCCTTTAACCCGTTTGCGTTCTTCAGGATTCAGAATCTCCAATGTTCCGACGATGGAAGCAAATACTCCTCCCCGGTCAATATCCGCTACAAGAAGGACAGGAGCATCCGCCCATTCGGCCATTCGCATGTTTACAATATCTCTGTCTTTCAGATTGATTTCTGCCGGACTTCCGGCGCCTTCGAGCAAAACCAGATCCATATCTTGCCGAAGACGGGCAAGCGATTCTTTTACAATCCCTTCAGCAAGGGGCAAATAGGATTCACGGTAGGCTTTTGCCTCCATATCCAGGTGCGGTTTCCCATGAACTACAACCTGGGAAGTCATGTCCCCCTTGGGCTTTAACAAAATCGGATTCATATCGGCAGTAGCCGGAATCCTGCAGGCATCAGCCTGGACGCCTTGAGCCCTTCCGATCTCCTTGCCGTCTGGTGTCACATAAGAATTCAGGGACATATTCTGTGACTTGAAAGGTGCCACACGCAGGCCATCCTGCATAAAAATGCGGCAGAGAGCAGCGGTTAGAATACTTTTTCCGACATCTGAAGAGGTACCCTGGATCATCAGTGTGGCAGCCTGAACCGTTTGTTTTGTTTCCATTATGATCTTCCTTTCCGGTTTAAACGTTTACCGTTTCACGCAGTGCTGCAATTAGTTTCATATTGTCTTGGCGAAACCGGATGGCCACGCGCCCATATTTTGCATTCAACCCAGGAAACAAAGAGGCATCCCGGATCAAAATCCCTCTGCGTCCAAGCTTATCCTGAAGCTGCTTGATGTTCACCGGATGTTCCTTCGGGAAAGCAAACAGCATAAAATTCGTTTCCGTAGGCGTTACCTGAAAGCCAATATTCCGAAACTCCTTTTGCATCCATTCTTTTTCATCCTGCAGCCAGGCCTTCGTTTTGGCTTCATACTCTTTTTCCCCGAAAACAGCAGCCCCGATGAGCTGAGCCAGCATATTGACGCTCCACCGAACCTGATGCTCCTTAAGCTTCCTGATCCATTCAGGATGGGCTACTATAAAACCGAGACGGATTCCCGGTATCGCATAAAACTTGGTCATCGAACGAATGACAAACAAATGCCGGCTGGATGCCGCCTCGCGAATAAAAGTCAGCTTTTGCTCCGACGGGTGAAAATCCAAAAATGCCTCATCCAAAATAACCGGATGCCGATTCTCCCTGATCAGTTGGTTTACCTGTTCAGGCAGAAGACGTCCTGTTGGATTGTTTGGCTGTCCCAGAAACAAAATATCACTGTGTCCAAAAGCTTTTTCCACATCCTCAGCCTGAACATCGAAATGATTTTCTTCCCTAAGGGGAATTGTGATCGTACCTTTTCCCGTCTTATGTACAGCTTCCTCATATTCCGAAAAGGACGGTCTTGCAATTCCCGTCACTTGAGGTTTCAATACGCGAATAACCAGATCGATCAGTTCGGCAGCCCCGTTTCCCGCCAGAATAGCTTCTTCCGGTATTTTATACTTTTTGGCTATACAAGCCCGCAATTCCCTGACTGCAGGATCGGGATAGCGCACAATCTCCTGCCACCGTTCCTTCATAATTTTCTCCACACAAGGGGGAGGACCGAACGGATTCATATTGGAACTGTAGTCAAGAAATTCGTCTTCCGGGAAACCGAAGATTTCACGGGCTGTCTTTAAATCACCGCCATGTCCAAATCGTTCGAGCATACACCAGACCTCTTTTCATCGTTGATTTATTATCAGATCAAGGCCGTCAATAAGAGCAGGATCAAAGTTTCTAAAAGTTCGTTTAGTGCCCCGTATGTATCTCCTGTCAATCCGCCCAGTTTTTTTGCCAAATAAGAGGCAATGCCCCATCCCGCAAGCAGCGTGGCTGCCGGAATCACAGCTCCATAAATCAGCAGTCTGGGGAAGGGAAGAGGAGACAACAAACCGAGAATAAGCAAGGTTAAGACCACGGCAAGACCTGTTGCCAGGACAAGGTGCAGCTTTCGTACTCCAGTGAAAAAGCTGCCCATGCCTCCTTCTTTTCGCGCATAAGGCCATCTTTTGATCGCTATCACCATAAACCACCGGCTCCATAAGGGGACAAGAATCAAGAAAGAGGCGTACATGTTCCAGGAAACTGCCAGAAGCGCGGAAATCGCCGCCCATTTCGTCAACAATACTATTGAAAAAACAATCACTCCCATGGCACCGACCCGGCTGTCTTTCATAATCTCCAGCATTCTTTGCCTATCCCGGTGACTAAGCACTCCATCAGCCGTATCCATTAAACCGTCCAGATGTAGTCCTCCCATACACCCTATCCACACAGCAACCATCATAACGGAAAGAGGTAAAGCCGGGAAAATATGGCCAAGCAATCCACCGGAGGCTGCAACGATCGTCCCGATTATAGCTCCCACAACCGGATAAAACGCCGTGCTTGCGGCAAAAACCGATGAAGTATAATTAATCCTGATTGGCACCTGCAGACGGCTTAAAAATTGAAATGCAGCCACGCATCCGCTCCCCCATTGTTTTAAAAAACCAAAACCCATGTCAGCAAGATCCCTCCTAATACAAGAAAACTGATTCCATACAACAGCTTGACCGTTTGGCTGATATCACTCCTCGTACGCTCGCGCAAAGGCCAGCCCATACGGGCACGTTCATTGGCCTGTCCTCCGTACACATTGCGGCCTCCGAGTTCAATACCTAAGGCTCCTGCCACGGCAGATTCCGGAATACCGCTGTTGGGGCTGGGATGAAAACGGGCAAACGTCCATACGGACCGCATCGCCCGCTTGCCGGACAATCCCGGAAACAAAGCGGCGGTAACGATCAGAAGAAAACCGGTTATCCTGGCCGGAATCCAGTTGAGGATATCGTCCCACCTGGCCGATGCCCAGCCGAATAAGAGGTACTTCTTATTTTTATAGCCGACCATGGAATCCAGCGTATTGGAGGCACGGTATACCATCGCCAAAGGGGCTCCGCCAAGCAAGGCGTAGAATAGAGGCGAAATAACGGCATCCACACTATTTTCCGCCACCGTTTCGACCACGGCCCTCGTGAGCTCGTCCTCTTTAAGCCGGCTTGTATCTCTGCCTACGATGTATCCGGTATAGGTTCTGGCCTCCTCCAGGTTTCCGTGTTCCAAAGGGCGTGTGACCCGATAAGCCGCCTCTTTAAGCCCTTTGATTGCGATTGTTGTAGAAATGAACCAGGCTGAAACGGCATAGCCTGCCCAAGGATGAATCCAAGCAGCCATCATCACCAGTATTTGAATAGTGATAAAGCTGAGGGCTATCGTCGCAAGAACAAGCCAGACACCTCTTCTCTTTAACGCTTTGGCCGCCTCGGGAGACGGATCGTCCGCCAGAGGCAAGCGCCACTTTTTCTCCAAAAAGGAAATCCATTTCCCTATCTGAACGACGGGATGGGGAAAACGGGCAGGATCTCCCACCCACAGGTCGATCAGAATCGCCGCTGCCAAAATGCCAAAGATTTCGGAAGGTTCATAAAGCCACCACATGATTACTGCCATCTCCACTGAATGGATTTAAGTTCAACCGGAATACCCGCCGTAACTAAAAATACTTCCGGGCAAACAGAGGCAAGTCTCTGATTCATACGTCCGGCCAGATCTCTATACTGTCTACCTAGCGGATACTCCGGCACAATGCCGCTCCCAACTTCATTCGTAACGAGAATTAAATGTCCTTGATAAGCTTCTACCGCCTTGACAAGTTCATCCAGCTTAGCAGTAACAAGGTCCACAATATTTTGTCTTTCTTGATAACGAAGCAGCCAGTTAGAAAGCCATAAAGTCAGGCAATCCACCAGGACTACATCAGTGGCTAGGGCAGATTCCCCCTGTTCTTGGGCAAATTGGCGAAGCAAACCGGCAAGTTCATACGGCTCCTCTACTGTCACCCACGAAAATGCTTGTTCTTTGCGCTGCTTTCGGTGGAGGGCTGCACGCATCTCCATCTCCTCGTCATAGATTTGTGAGGTTGCGACATACCGCCCGCTTTTCCCTCTGGAAGCAGCCAACCGCTCGGCAAACCCGCTCTTTCCGCTTCTTGCTCCTCCTGTAACCAGTACAGCCATGTTTCCAGGCTCCTCTCTGACTGTAAACATTTGTGAATTTTCATGCAGATTGACAGAGGAGCCGCAGCTGTTAGGCAACTGCGGCTATCCTTACTTTCTATTGTTTTTTTCATGGCATCCCCGGAAGGCCGATCAGGGACCGGATACTCCGGCACTTTCAAATGTTGCCATCTCTTTCATAATCCGGCATGCCGAATCAATGAAAGGAAACAGCAGTACTGCTCCCGTTCCTTCCCCAAGCCTTAAATCAAGATGAAGGACAGGTGATAATCCGATCGCTTCCAGCATTCTCAGGTGTCCCTGTTCATGGGATTGATGTGCCGCAATCATATATTGGGTAGAGAACGAAGCAAGCCTGCTTGCAATTAGAGCAGCTGCTGATGAAATAAAACCATCGATCACTACAGGACAGCGGTGATAGGCTGCACTAAGAATCATCCCTACGAGTCCGGCTATTTCAAGCCCTCCGACTTTGGCGAGAACATCGACAGGATCATTGGCATTAGGGGCATTTAAATCGATTGCCTTCTTAACCACTGCACATTTATGCTTCCATCGTTCGTCATTAATCCCGCTTCCCCGTCCAACGGTTTTCTCCGGATCGTAGTCTCCGATAACAGAAAGAATAGCAGCACTTGCTGTCGTATTCCCGATTCCCATCTCTCCTGTGGCAAATATACGGGTTCCTTGCTTATACAATTCCTCTACGATATGGCCGCCAGCCTCAATAGCCTGTACAGCCTCTTCCCTTGTCATGGCTGCTTCTTTTGTCATATTCCGCGTGCCTCTGCGTACTTTACGGGAAATGAGTTCCGGATGTTCAAGATCTTCGTTCACCCCGATATCCACACAGAACACTTCAGCACCGGCCTGCCGGGCCAACACGTTTACTGCTGCTCCTCCCTGCAGGAAGTTCATCACCATTTGCGGGGTAACTTCAGCCGGAAAAGCGCTGATTCCTTCTTCACATACCCCGTGATCGGCCGCCATAACAATGACTGCTTTTTTATCAAAGTAAGGGGTAATCTCCCCTGTGATTCCCGCCAATTGCTTGCTTAATTCCTCTAATTTGCCCAGGCTGCCCTGAGGCTTGGTCAGTTGGTCCAAATGCCTGGATGCTTCCAATATCATCCCTTCATCAAGGGGTACTATTCCGTCAATCCATGTTTTAATTGTCATATACATTCCTCTCCTTCCGTAGAAGCCTAGTTAGTTTATACTCTAAGTAAGATAGGTCTATGCCTTGGCATTGCTGCCCGGTTTAAGCAAAATTTGCGGAACACTGCTTTCAGGGTGAGATAAAATAATAGGAGATGTCCCATAAACCCGTTCGATAAGTTCTTCGGTTAACACTTCCTGCGGAGTTCCTGTTGCCGCTACTTTTCCTTCATGCAAAACAAGCAGGCGGCTGCAATATTGGGAGGCCAGGTTAAGATCATGAAGCACGGCTACTACGGTTAACCCGCATTCCGCCTGCCACTTTCTTACATAATCCATCATCTGCACCTGGTAACCGATATCCAGGAAAGTCGTTGGTTCATCCAGAAGCAGCAAATTCGGCTGCTGAGCCATCACTTTGGCCAGAGCCACACGCTGCCTCTGTCCTCCACTTAAAACTTCAACGGGCCGGTCCGTGACCGTTTCAAGAGATAACGTCTCTATAATCCCTTGGATCAGAGACTCCGGGTCTTCCTCTTCATCCCCAAGCCAGTTCTGAAAAGGAAAACGGCCCATCTCGATAACCTCACGTACGGTAAAGCCTACCGGAGGCAACGCATCCTGCTGAAGGACCGCGACCCATTGGGCCAATTCCTTCCGTTTATAACTGTTCACTTCCTGATTATCAAGATAAATACGTCCGGAAGAAACCTGTTCTACGCCGGACAAAAGGCTAAGCAGGGTGGATTTCCCGCTCCCGTTGGGACCGATGATACCAAAAAATTCGCCGGATTGCACATTTAGATTAATGTCATGGAGGACAGTCTCACTGCCGTATTGTTTGGATGCTTGTTCTACAAGTATCATCTCATCCACCTCTTACCTGTTTCTTATGCTTTTGAAGCAAATAGGCAAAGAAAGGAGCGCCCAGGAAGGCAGTGACCACGCCAAGAGGAATTTCCGTTGGGCTTAAGACGGTTCTTGCCAAAGTATCCGCCCATAACACGTAGATTCCCCCGCCCAGTGCGGAAAGCGGAATAATCAGCCTATAATCAGAACCGACAAGAAGCCGGATCAAATGGGGCACAATCAATCCAACAAATCCGATTACACCCGATACGGAAACGGCCGCAGCCGTGATCAGTGTCCCTACGGTCAGGACGATCATCTTCGTCCTTTCCACATGAACCCCTAAATGGGAAGCCTGTCTTTCCCCAAGCGAAATCAGATTCAAGGACCGGGAGTATCCAATCAAAATGACGAGGCCGATCAGCAAGTACGGAAACACTACTGCTGTGTAAGCCCATCCTCTCATAGCGAGGCTGCCCATCAGCCAAAACATGATTTCATTCACAACCTGATTAGACATAGCCACCATAAAAGAAACGAAAGCACCCAGGAAAGCCTGCATGACCACTCCGGACAAAATCAAGGTTTCCATGCGAATTTTTCCGTCAATCCGGGCAAGCCTCAGTACCAACCATAAAGAGAAAAGTCCTGTGGTAAAAGCCACGATTGGAATAGTCCATTGGCCAAAAAAAGCGTACTGCAAACCAAAATAAATAAGAAAAGCAGCTCCGACAGATGAACCTGATGAAACGCCAAGCGTATAAGGATCTGCCAGGGGATTGCGTAAAACCCCTTGAAAAGCTGCCCCGGCCACCGACAAAGAAGCGCCTACGAGCACTCCAAGCATCACACGGGGAAACCTTACTTTCAGGATAATCTGTTCAGAAGACCCGGGCCAGTCAGCCTGAATGGCATCACCCAAAAATGGTATTTGATGCACCAAAATCCGGAAAATATCGGGAACCGGCAAAGAAGCTGATCCTACGGACAGACTAAGCAAAATAGAAAGAAAAAGGAGTAGTACCCCTACTCCTCCCCAAATGAATAATTTTCTTTTCATATATCTTTCACCTATGACAGGTTTATTTGACAAGATCCGGATAAATCGCTTTAGCTACCTCGGTCAATCCCTGTGTGATACGCGGACCCGGACGGCTGATCAGGTTTTGGTCTACACCGATTACCGTATTGTTTTTTACGGCATTGATCTGATCCCAGCCACTGCGGCCCCGAATCAGTTCCTCCAGGTTTTTCTTGGTTTTGTCGTCAGTTACACCGTTCGCATACAATATGACATCCGGATTCTTCTCTATGATTTTCTCTTCACTGATTTGGTGCCATCCCTTCATGTCTGAAGCGACATTTATCCCACCGGCCAGCTCGATGATTTCATTCATGAATTCCCCGCTGCCAACTGACCAGCCCGGAGAAAACTCCACATATACTTTCTTCTTCTCTTCCGCTTTTACTTTGCTTACCGCATCTACCACTTTTTGCTTTTCAGCTTTCATTTTTTCCACTACTTGCTCGGCTTGTTCCTGATGATCGGTAATTTTACCATAGAGCAGCATATTATTCATAACATCATCGAGAGTTTTCGGTTCGACCTTAAACACCTGCACATTGGATTCGCGAAGCTTCTCTACGTCTTCCTTGCTGGTCGATATACCCGTAAATACCACATCCACATTCGCCGCAATCATGGCTTCCACATTCGGTTTCATAATGCTGCCAAGCTTAGGCTTTGATTTAGCTTCTTTCGGGAAATCATCAAAATCGGATACCCCTTGAATTTTGTCACCAAGACCGATGGCGAAAAGGGATTCTGTCTCCGCTGGTGAAATGGAGGCAATCCGCTCAGGAGCTTTCTCAAAAGTGAATTCTTTACCTGTCGCATCCGTGACTTTCAAAGGATATTGCGTTTTCTTAGAAGAGGAATCTCCCGACTTGGCAGTCGCTTCCGCTTTCGGTGAACTGCTAGCCGCAGGCTCCTCTTTTTTTCCGCAGGCTGTCATGCTGACTGCCAATGCAAGGGTCAGCACGCCCGCAACCACTCTATTCATCCATCTTGTTTTCATTTCTGGTCTTCTCCCCTTTATTTAGAGTACTCCGAGTCCAGCTTGACTTCCATTTTCAAATACAATCTTTACTGCAACGAAAAACCCCTCCTATTTCGAAGAATAGAAAGGGGCAGGATAAACCAGTACCATTGGGGACTCCTTCTTTCGGAGCCGTTCCTGATTTAACGCCATCCTTTCCTCGAAGGATTTCGCGAGAGTCATCAACAGGTAGGTCTCCTGACTTTCGAGTGGTGCATGATCCCGCCTTCCCATCCTGTTTCCGGACAGTGGCTTAATGAGATCATTCTCGAATCACAGTGGCGGGACCGTGCCGGATTTGCACCGGGCTTCCCTTTTCACCTGCATGGCAGACAGTACTGCCGGCAGGACCTGCTGATCATGTATTTGTTTTTTCAAAATGCTGATTCTGAAAACAGCACAGCATGTATCAAGCAATCAAACTCTTAATCGATTATAGGCTAATTCATCATTAGTGACAATAAAATGGATCACTCTTTTTCGGCAATTTTCCTCATAACGGCCTTGGCTTTTTCGATATCGGGCACATTCACGGGAATCATGGCATATAAGCCCAAACCGCTAAGCTCATTCTCCCTGAACCATTTTGTCTCATCCAGCGGAACGGCATACAGATGCTTCTCCTTGAGCGGTTCCGGTTTCGGCTCCTGTTTCTTGTTTTCCGGCTCGATAACAGCTTCCTCGATACCGCCGGGGAAGTCATCCACACCGGCCAGATCATCCAAAGAAACAAACGAATTTTGGGCAGCAAAGCTACGAAACTCTTTTTGGGGCAAGACCAGGATTCCATTTCCTCCCGCAGCGACTTAAACTTCCAATTTTTAGGAAGCATACATGGGAGAAGCGGAAATAGAAGGGAAACATCTTCTCCAACCTTTTCTTTCAATGAAGTTTCGAGTTTTGTGACAATATCAACGGGAAAACCGGAAGATCCCATCATAAACATTACAACATCGTGTTTCGGTTTGCCGCCGCATCCGGCCATCAGGACCGGGACAAGAACAAGTGTTCTAAGCAGAAGCAAGGTAAGACGCTTCACGGTAAGAATCTACCTCCAAGTAGTTATAGACAAAATGATAGGTAACACTCATACGGTAATTTTAAAAAAAGGCCGGTATAACACCGGCTCGGCTTTTTGTCAAAATATACGTTTTCTTTATTACAGCGGGGTCAATCGTTCTCTTTGACAAGCTGCATGTATTTATTAATTTTAAAATCCAGCAGTGTGCTCATTTGAACTACAGACTCCGATGTCATTTCCCTTCCTTCCAGAACCAATTGTTCCAGCTTGCGTCTTAGAAAATGAATCTCTTCTTCCAAAGCGTGCAGTGAGGAGGCCTTATACGAATTCTTTGAAGACATGCGGGGTTCCGAAGATTCGGAAACGTGCCATTTCTTCGGATACTCGGACAGCTGATACTCTAAAAATGCCATAAAACCGCCTCCCTCTTCAAAATGAACGTTATGACCTAAACATATCAGGTTTACGATCCCTAGAACAACTGTTTTTGTGACAATTTATAACTTTTTTATTAATTTTCCTATTCTCTCCAAGGCTTCATTTAACTGAGTTACGGAAGTGGCATAGGAACAACGGATGAAGCCTTCTCCCCCAAGACCGAACACATTTCCCGGAACCGTCGCTACTTTTCCCTCATAAAGCAGGCGCTGGGCAAATTCCTCCGAGCCCAACCCCGTTTTGGAAATAGATGGAAAAGCATAAAAAGCTCCTTGAGGCTCATGGCATTCCAAGCCGATTTCACAGAATCCCTTCACCACAAGACGTCTGCGCTGGTTATAAGATTCCACCATTTTGTCCTTTTCTTCCAGCCCGTTTTTCATCGCCTCCAAAGCAGCAACCTGTCCCATAATGGGGGCACACATGACTGTATATTGATGAATCTTTAGCATGGCAGAAATAAGCTCCCGATGTCCGCACGCATAACCCATTCTCCAGCCTGTCATGGCAAAAGCTTTGGAAAAGCCGCTGACCAGAATTGTCCTGTCTTTCATACCAGGGATCGAAGCAAAACTAACGTGCTTTTGCCCGTAAGTCAGTTCGGCGTAAATCTCATCTGAAATAATGATCAGATCATGCTCCTCCACGATTCTTGCGATGGGCAACCAGTCCTCGTAAGTCATAATGCCGCCTGTAGGATTGCTCGGATAACAAAGGATAAGGACTTTGGAATGTGGTGTCAGGGCGGCTTTCAAGGATTCGGCAGTTAATTTAAAATTATCTTTGGCATACGTCTCAATACCAACCGTTTTCCCTCCGGAAATAGCAGCGATCGGCGAGTACGAAATATACGTCGGTTCCGGAATGAGGATCTCATCTCCCGGAGTAATTAAAGCCCGCAGAGCCAGGTCAATGGCTTCGCTGCCGCCTACCGTAACCATTACCTCCTCCATCGGTTCATAAGCAACGTGGAAAGACTTATGCAAGTATTCAGCAATGGCTTCGCGAAGTTCGGGTAATCCTGCATTTGGCGTGTAGTTGGTCCTTCCTCTTTCCAGAGCATATACCGAGGCTTCCCTCACATGCCAGGGGGTAATAAAATCGGGTTCTCCCACCCCCAAAGAAATGATATCCTTGCTTCCGCTTACAAGATCGAAAAACTTCCGGATACCGGAAGGCGGAATGTCCCGAACCAGCGGGGATAAATAGCTTTTCATATTTTTCACACGGCTTCCTGTTGATATTGATGGTGTTGAAGTATTCATAGGACAGCCCATCCTTTATGGCGAGATCAGCATCCGATGGTCATCCTCATGATCTTCAAAAATAATGCCATCGTGCTTATATTTTTTCAAGATAAAATGGGTTTTGGTAGAAAGGACCCGATCCAGTGTAGATAGTTTCGTCGATACAAAGGAAGAAACTTCCTGAAGCGTGCGCCCTTCAATCTCTACCTGTAAATCATAGGACCCGGACATAAGATAGACTGCCTTCACCTCCGGGAACAGATAGATGCGTTCGGCTATCGCATCAAAGCCCGTCCCGCGTTCCGGCGTAATCTGAACCTCAATAAGTGCCGTTACTTTATCACTATCTACCTTCGCCCAGTTCAAAACCGTAGCATATTTGACGATGATGTTCTCTTCTTCCATTTCCTTGATCGCCTTTGCAACTTGTTCCTCATTAGCACCCAGCATGGTAGCGATCAAATCAGACCCGCGCCGTGCATCTTCTTTAAGCAATTCCAAGACTTTCAGTTTAAAATCATCCATTTCGTTCCTCCTGCTTATTTCCCAAAGCTGAACGGCTGAGCCGTCCTTATTCAATCTGACTTTTCAAAAAATAGTTATATCTCATCTTACACCGAAGGGCAGTACGAATTCAACGAACCAAAGCGAAAATAAAAAAAGCTGCGGCAGCCAAAAAGGGCCTCAGCTTCTTTCCGTTAACAGATTTCAAGCACCTGGGCGCATATATCTTATAAAAAAATCTTCTTCAATAAACGATGCGATTTTGCCGATTTACCTTTAGCCGCTTACTTGATCATCAGCAGACGTTTGACATTGGCCTCGATATCTTTTTGACTGTAAGAGGGAAGCACGTGAATATAAGCAGAAGATTGCTCCTCCTTTTGCTTCCGTTTGGAAATATAACCGATACCGATAAGCCGGTCCCGATCATAGGCTGAGATAACATCCGAAAGTGAAGACAACTCCAGGCCGTCCCTCGCAACAAGCTTCCGCGTCTGTTTCGTATAATCATGTTTAAACTTATTCCAGTCCGCTTTATCCGGAACATCCCTTACAAAAGCCAGCATTTAAAGAACCACCTTTCCCTGACAATCATCTTATTACAATAATTATACATATGACTGCATATTTATTCAATCTATTCTTGATCTTCATTCACTTCATTATAAGCTACAGCTCTATGGTTGGAAATGACAGAACCGGAAAAGCAAAAAACCCGCTCCGAACAGGGCAGGTTTTCACTGCAAGGCAATTGAATATGGACTTGAAATACAAGCATAGGCATAAGATAACTTTATTCTGTCAGCAAATGGCCGGCCGGAGAAATTCCATCCAAATATCGGCGCATATACAGCCAGGTGAAAAACGGTGAACTGCCGATTCCAAGCAAAAGCAAGTTCAGTACAAGAGGAGAGTGATTCCATGAAACGATGGTAATAAACAAGAATGTCCCTCCGATTCTCCCCACATTCAAGGCGAGTTCCCGCATAACAATAAATTCTTCCCGCTGCTTCACGCTTTCTTCATAGCGGCCAATCAGGTCAAACACCGCGGAAGTCATGGGAATACTGAATAACGGCATAAACAATGCAGTTCCAACCCCAAAAACCAGCAGAGTTCCGAACGAAACCTTCCAGAAGAAAGGGAGTATTACGAGGATCAACATAATAACTCCAACAAACATCCCCTGCCTGCGCCAAACCGGTTTAAGCGTCCGGCCTACAAGCCAATTGCTGAAAAAGGAAACCCCTGAAGTAATAAGAGCATAGTTCCCGAGCTTCTGCTCACTAGTAGTGGCTATGTAAACAAGAAGGACTATTAGAAAGCCAAATACCCCTTCCCTTACACCCTGCGCCACCAGTGCAGCCGCTATTGATCTCCATGGAGCTTCCTTATCCCTGAGGCATTGCAAGGGAAGCATCCAATTATAAGTCCCCAATAATTTTCGTTTGGCAAGAAAAAAACTGACCACCACCCCGGCAATAAAAATGGCAGTCGATATCGTAAATACAACACGATAACCGCTATTTCCCGTCATGCTAGCTATGATCAATCCTGATAACCAGGGTGCCGCCATGCCCGAAACCGCAACGAGTGTCCCGGTCCATCCGTTGAACCGGTCCCGGTTTCCAGGTTCGGTAATTTCGAAATAAACAACATTAAAGGAAAGCCAGAAAAAACCGGAAGCCATTCCCTGAACAAAACCTAAAAGCAATATATGCCTGACGCTGTTTACCCCAAAATAAAGCAGCAACAAATAAAAAAGAGCGAAAAGAGCAATGCCCAAACGAAGCACGATCATCTTATTATGTTCCTTCACCCATTTTCCGGCCAGCCAAAACGTTAAGGCCATCGTAAAATGGGTGACCAGCATAAACCAGCCAATGGTTGCAAAATCATTTTTGGCTTTCCATAAATATACGCCCATAAATGTTCCAGACAGGGCATTAGCTGCCGAGAATAAACCGTTGACAGTTAGTAGCAAGACCCCCTGTTTCCCGAGCTTCTTCTTTTCCCTTGAACTTCCCCGGCGGTGAGATTGCTCCTGTTCTTCGCGGGAATCCTCCTGAACCCCATGACGGTTTCCTTGAGTCAGTACCCTGCTTCGGGTTCGACCTTGAACCATTGTGTACTCACCATCCCTTGAATAGCTTAGCCTTTGTTAATCTTCCCTTTGAATGGGAAAATATAAGGCGGGATGGCCAAATTGGGACGTATTCCCAATTTACTGCATGCCGGAAGGGCAATTTCCGCGGTTATCAGCCGGTTTGCATAAGATTCAATCTGCTGCGCATCCTGTTCCCGCAATTTTTTCCTGTAACCGGTTAGACTAACTCCCCCTTCCTTCAAACCAAATACCTTATGCCTTCTTCCATGGAATTTGCCTTCTCTTACTTCCTGCATGACGCTCGAGACCGCTTTGTCAAGATGTACATCCATTGACGCCAATTGCACCTCGGAAGAGGCTTCTTCCAACCCGCTCTGGCTTCCGATTACCCATAATTTCTCCCCCGAACGTACTCTTGCCAAAGCTTCACTTTCTATTCCTGCTCCGGCACTGCCACCCATATGGGTAATGATATCAACACCGCTTCTATATAAAGAGCGCGCCGTACTTCTTCCCGTTTGAATATCCGCTTTTTTGTCAAGAAGTTCCGCACTGATCTTGGCATCCGGCTTAACCGCTTTCACACCCGCTTCGAAAGACAGTTCCAAAAAGTGCCCTTCGGTATCAGCCGTTCCGACAAAAGCAATCTGATTTGTCAATGAACCCAGCCCAGCCGCCACACCAGCCAGGTAGGCCGTCTGCTCTCTTACGAAATCAATGCTTTCCACATTGGTACGGTCATCTGTTGCCCTACCGCCACTAATTTGGCATCCGGATATTGCTCCGCTGACCGTTCTACTGCAGGCTGTAATGCCTTTCCTTCCGCTACGATCAGATGGTAACCCTGATTGACCAGAGAAGAAACTTCATCCTGATTTACCTCATTGGACACCTTTTTAAAGGCAACATCAAATCCCTGTACTTTACCCGCCTTCTTTACCTGATCTTCCGAATCCCGAATTTCCCCCTCTTCCATAGAAATGTATGCCATTTTCATTGTTTGCTGATGTCCTGACGTTGGTTTACCTTCATCTCTCCCCTTTGATTGCGTACATGCTGTCATTCCTGCCAACAATATACAGATAACGACTATCATCACCCATCTTTTTCTCAAAAACATGCTGACCCCCTGATTATTAACCCGCTCTTTTCCGTCTCCTTTATATTGTGATATTTTGGACCCGGGGTTATACCCGGCCAATCCTTTTTTTGTCCCTATAATAAAAAACACCGGGTTCTCCAAAGAAGTCCCGGTTTTGGCATTATTTTTTTACCGCTTCGACCATGGATAGCCTGTCGGCTCCGGAAAGTACAGTCTCTACTTTAAAACAGGATGGACATACGTAAACATTCAGCGTAAAAGGGGCCATAAGCGCGGCACGTCCGATGGGCTTATGTACCTTAGGGCTAAATCCGCCATCTTCCATTACTTTTTCACCAACCAGCAGCATAAATTCCCTGCAAGTAGAGCACTCCGGCGCCTCCTCCTGGAAATCAATACAGGCATTGATGCACTCCTGATATACATCACGAACTTCCTGATCTTCCCATTCGAGACTATCCTGGTCGCCAGGAATCTCGTCAAAATCTCCGTCATTCTCCAACATTTCGGGTGTAAACATTACGCTTCTGTATTCACCCAGTTCATTAAAACAATGTGGACAGATTTGTTCCAGACCTATTTCAGGATCCCATACAATCTCTGTCTGACACCACTGACAAATTGTTTCCTGTGAAGAATTGTCCGAATTTGGCATCCTTTACGCACCTCCTTATTAAGCTAAAACAAGCATATAATAAATTCCTGCTCCCATAAAAATAACGGCAAGGGCAAGAAGAACTCCCCACAAGTACTTCATGAACCACGACTCCATTAACTAATAATGTGTTTATGTCACACATGCTCCTATCACGTAAGAAACTGAAATGGAAATCAACATAGATAAAAAACCAACGGCTCTGTTGTCCCGCTTGATCTCATCATCTATTTTAAAGTATGGCGTCAAAAATTCAAAAATAAAGTAGGAGACCAAAAGCAGGATAAAGCCATAGCCAGCCCAAATTAAGGATCGGATTATTGTATCATTATTTAAAATGGCAAAACGGAATACATTGCAGATACCAAATATTTTGCCTCCCGTTGCCATTGCTACGGATACATTCCCTTTTTTAATTTCTTCCCAATCATTGTACTTGGTGACAACCTCAAAGATGGTTAAGAACACCACCAAAGCCACGACGACCACAGAAAAAACAGCGAGAACGCTTAAGTAGGGATTATCAAACAAGCGATCCACCTCATTATTCATGAATTAATGCCTCCCCTGTTTAGCACGCTTCAAACACTTGAAGAGACTGAGATTTCTCCCAGTCTCTTAAAAAGGCATGTGCTTATTATAGCACTACTGTTATTTTTTTGCAGCCAGCTGGGTTTTAAGAGCAGCAAGTTCATCTTCCACACCATCATTTTTGCTCAGTTGATCGAGTTCGTCATCCAAGCTCTTGCTGGAGCCGCGAATCTCACTGCTTGCTTCGGCTTCCGCTTCCAATTGAAGTACTTTTTCAGACATACGGTCGAAACCTTTGGCCGCATTGTCGGTACCAAATCCGCTCATGGCCTGGTTAATTTGCTTTTGGGCTTTTGCCGATTCGGCACGGGCTACCAGAGTATCCCTTTTATTTTTCATTTTACCGAATTCTTCTTTCATTTCGGCAACCTGATTGCGCAGACGGTCCGCATTTGTTTTGGCCATGTCATATTGGCGTTTCATTTCATCAAAGCGTTCCTGATGCTCTTTCTTATCTTGAAGCGCGCGGCGGGCCAGATCCTCGTTACCTTGTTCAAGAGCCTTCATAGCCTGCTCGCTGCGTTTTTCAACCATTTCCTGGGCTTCTTCATACTGCTGCTTAAATTTTTTCTCAATTGCAATTTGCTTGGCAACCGCGACCTCAGCTTCTTGAATATCCTGTTCCATATCACGAAGAAACTGATTCAGCATTTTTACCGGGTCTTCTGCTTTGTCCAGCAGATCATTGATAGAAGCCATTGTTAAGTCACGTAATCTTTTAAAAATACCCATTTGTTTCAATCCTCCTAAAGAATGGTTGTGTAAGCTGATAGTTGTTAACTCCCTTTGTTATAACACTTCATACGCAGGAAATAAATCGGAGTTTCACATTAAATTGATTTTTTTATTTTAACTCCACTACAGTAACCCCTGTTCCGCCTTCGTTGTAATTTCCTATTCGAAAACTCTTCACATGCTTGTTCCTGCGCAGGAAATCTTGTACACCCGTTCTCAGCACTCCCGTACCTTTCCCGTGAATAAGATACACCTGGCCAAATCCGGCAAGGAACGATTCGTCCAGAAAACGGTCAATCTCGATAATGGCCTCCTCTACATTAAGGCCCCGCAGATCCAGTTCCGTACGTGCATGGTCTTCACGGGATCGCTTTACAGTGGCTGAAGGCCGGGATACTTGTTTTTTTGGTTCAAGAGAGGAGAGCTTTTCCAAGTCATCGCGTTTCACTTTCATTTTCATGATCCCAAGCTGTACCACAGCTTCTGTGTCCCCGGCCAGTTCTACGATATGGCCATTTTGGCCGAGTGAAATCACGCGAACCTCATCCCCCGGCTCAACCTCCGCCGCCCTGCGCTCCTTGGCAAACGTCGGCTGTTTGGAACGCAGATCGGGTGCTGCCTCGCCGAGGCGGTGCTTGGCTTCTATAAGCATATGTTCTTTGATCCCGGCTTCCCCTGATTTGGCCAGACGCCGCAAGTCCGCAATTACTTCATCCGCTTCCCTGCGGGCCTTAGCCAAAGCCTCTTGAGCCTCGCGCTCGGCCTTTTCCAGCAGTTTATCCCGCTGTTCCGCAAATCTGGCCTGCTGGGCTCCCAGTTTACGCCGCTGCTCCTCAACCTCGCGGCGAAGCTGCTCGGCACTTTCACGCTCCGCTTCTGCTGCCAGGCGGTTTTCTTCAAGCGTGGCGATCATCGTCTCTACACGTTGGTCTTCCTGTGCAACTTGCCCTTTTGCACTTTCTATAATCGAACGTGCAAGCCCCAGACGTTCGGCAATGGCAAAGGCATTGCTTCGGCCGGGAACTCCGATAAGCAATCGGTAAGTGGGGCTTAAAGTCTGAACATCAAATTCCATGCTTGCATTGATGACCCCTTCCCGGTCATAAGCATAGGCTTTTAGCTCACTGTAGTGAGTCGTCGCAATCATCCTGCATCCTATTCGATGGATATGTTCAAGAATGGCTATGGCCAACGCTGAACCTTCCGCCGGGTCTGTCCCGGCTCCAAGTTCATCCAGCAAAACCAGACTTTTCGGGGTCATTTTCCGAAGAATGCCAATAATATTGGTCATATGGCTGGAGAAGGTACTTAAATTTTGCTCAATGCTCTGCTCATCCCCGATATCAGCATAAATAGCATCAAAAACACAAAACTGGCTTCCGTCTTCAGCGGGGACAAACAAACCGGACATTGCCATTAGGCTAAGCAATCCAAGCGTTTTCAACGAAACAGTCTTCCCTCCGGTATTCGGACCAGTCACAATTATGGTAGTATAGCGATTCCCCAGTTCGATATCGGTCGGTACTACTTGCTCTCTCGAGATAAGAGGGTGCCGGCCCTTTTTGATTTTGATATATCGCCGATCATTCATTATAGGAAGGGTAGCCTTAAGAGTTGCCGCCAGACCCGCTTTGGCAAAAATAAAATCAAGTTCCCCCGCTACCTCTACATCAGCCAGCAGCATATCTGCCACCTCAGCTGCTTCAGCCGTTAAAGTCCGGAGAATTTTTTCAATTTCAACCTCTTCTTTCAGTTTCAGTTCACGGAGTTTATTATTCATGGATACTATAGCTTCCGGCTCAATAAACAGCGTGGCTCCTGAAGCAGACTGGTCATGAATGATACCGCCGATACTGGAGCGGTATTCCTGTTTGACCGGAATAACATACCGGTCATTACGGATCGTAACCAGTACATCCTGAAGCATTTTTTGGATGGAAGAGTTTCGTATCATCTGTTCAAGCCGCTCCCTGACACAGGCTTCACCAGTACGGACTTCGCTGCGTATCCGGTTTAATTCCGGACTCGCACTATCCAAAACGTTTCCCTGATCATCTATGCACTGCTTGATACGGTCTTCAACCTGTTTTTGATCCGAAATCTGTTCGGCCATGCCGACAAGTAAAGGCACCTCAACATCTTCATGGAAAGCAAGCAGAAATTTAGCCAGTCTCCGGCAGCCAGTAATGGTATTGGCAATATCGAGAAGTTCCACCGGATTAAGCATTCCCCCAAGTTCAGCCCTTTTCAGCGAAGGACGGATATCGCGGATTCCTCCGAACGGGGCAGAACCTTTTAAACGTTCAACTTGAAAAGCCTCATCCGTCTCTTTCAGCTGCTGTTTCACCCTGCCAAAATCGCCACTCGGTTGAATTTCTTCGGCTTTGGATTTACCTAAAGAAGTAGCTGCGTGATTTTTTAATTGGTCTATAATTTTATCAAATTCCATCGTTGCTAATATTTTTGTCTTCACCCTAAGTTCCAACCTCTTTCGGATGTAATGTTATTGCCCTTATTATAGCCGACCTGCCCCTTTGAAGCTACGGCGGCCTTCCGCTATTCCCGGGAGAAAACAATTATAATTAATAAATCAGTAAAAATGGCCGCCGCTTAATTCCACTTGTCTTTTTAATATCAGAAAAACGTTGCCATGCAGTGAAACGAGTGTTCTTGCAAAAGCATAAAATAAAACACTGCGGAGAGACTATAAAAGCGCACCAATGATCGAGCAACCGAATTATCTACATCAAACAGCACAAGGTTATATGGCTCATCTAAAAAGGAGGTACCTATCCGATGCATCTGATTGGTCATCTTGTCCGGTTTATTGTATCAGCTTTGGTACTAATTGTCGTTGGGTGGATTGTCCCCGGATTTTCTACCGGTGGTTTCTGGAGTGCTTTTTTTCTGGCACTTGTTATTGCGGTAGCTGGTTGGATCATTGAAGGAATATTCGGTAAAAAGATTACTCCTTTCGGCCGGGGGATCGTTGGCTTTCTGGTCAGCGCCCTTGTCATCTGGGGAGCCCAGTTTATCGTAGGAGGCGTCCATGCCTCGATTATTGGTGCTTTGTTGGCTGCGCTTGTGATTGGGATTATCGACTTGTTCATTCCTGTGGCAACTCCGTTTAAGCATAATTTAAATGGAGACGAGCGTAAAGACTGACGGCAGGCATGCAAGAAGGATAAAACCGGCGAAGCCCGGCAGGATAAAACCGCAGTGACGAAGCTATTGCAGCTTTACACCTGTGGTTTTTCCGTGTTTACTCTTTACAAATATCCTTTTGATATTTTCAAAAAATTGTCACCTTCCTTATCCAGACTGTGTCATAAAAGTGATATACTTGGCAAAGAACAACATTGAAATTATTCTAAATAACATCGCCAGGCCAAAGGAGGGGACTTTTTTGAAAAAATTGATTATTTTGCTGGCCGTTGCCGCTCTTATCCTTGCTTTAGCAGCTTGCGGAGAAAAAGAGCAGCCTGCCGCTGAACCACAAAACGCGGAGCAGGAAATTACAATAAAAGCTAAAAACTTCGCTTTCGACCAGCCTGAATACCATGTGAAAAAAGGCAAATCCGTCAAAGTAACGCTTGTTTCCGAAGAAGGGATTCATGGGGTAAGCATAAAGGATTATAAAATAAATCTTGACAGCAAAAAATCCAGTCAGGTTTTTACTCCTGTTAAAGAAGGAAACTTCTCCATTGTATGCAGCATTCCTTGTGGAACGGGGCATGGGGATATGAAAGCAACACTCGTTGTGGAATAAGTTAGAAATGTTTAACTTTATAATAATCTAAACCGCCCTTCTCTAAAAGAGGGCGGTTTCGTATAGCCGTTCATCATTAATCAGAAGGATTTCCAGTGTTCATGAAGCTTTCCGGTCAGTGCCGGGAATTGTTCCAGGATATAAGGGGCCAGGCTGGATCCGGCTAATTGTGATTGCATGTTATCAGAAGGAATGATCGTCATCACATTAACAAGAATAACCACAATGAGAACTCCTTCCAGCAATCCAAATGCTGCCCCCAAAGTCCGGTTTAGAAAATTCAGGCCGGGCAGATAAGCTATTCCGTTAAGAATTCTTTTAACAATGGAAAGTACTATTTTGACCCCGAAAAACAACAGGGCAAATGCAAGTACATTAGCTGCATATATGTCCAAATGAAGACCTTTGATCAGAAATTCATAATTGTTGTAATTTTCGAATGAGGATAATGGCAGTTTTTCTAACAAATAAGGTGCCAGGTCCCTGTGGTATAAATAGGCAATAAGGAAAGCGGCAAATAAGCCGGCAATAGACAAAAGCTGATTGATCAGTCCACGTACGTAACCCAGGATAACACATCCTGCCACAATAAGCAGTAAAATTAAATCAAGCATATTCATAGGACTTAGTTGTTAGGCTCCTCTTCCATAATAAGCTGGATCCACTCGTTATATTCCGTCTGCAGTTTTGTATATTCATCCTGCAGCTTACTATAATCCGACTGGACCTGATTCAGCTCCTGTACGACGCGCTGTTCTTCCCGTTTCTTTCGTTCGATTTCTTCGAGCAGTTCTTGTTTCTCGCAAGTCAGCTCTTCTACCAGAAGATGATGATTTTCTTGCGTTTCAGAACCGGCTGCAGCCTCTTTCTGAAGCTGTTCCATCACCCTCTTCATCGCTTCCCGTTCTTCCCAAACCTGCTGAAGTTCCTGTCTGACTTCCTGCTCCTGAATCACCTGCTGTTCCGCCATTTGATGAAGCATTCTGATCTCCTGCTGCAGGCGATCTCTTTCATCTTTTACTGCGGCCAGCCCGTCACGGAGTTCTTTTTCCAGAACCGCCTGCTTGTCAAGCTCCTGCTTAAGGTTAGCTAATTCTTCCCTATAAGTTCCCTCGTTGTTTTTAGCGGATTCCAAGTCAACCTGCAATTTTTTGGTTTCTTTAAATGCTTTATCTAATTGGCCTTGTTTGACATTCATCTGTTCCTTGAGCTCATTATTAGATTGACGGACTCCTTTCAGTTCCCGGCAAAGCTTCAATTCCGTCTGAGCCTGTTCCTCAATCAGTTGTTGATGCACATCCAGTTCTTGTGCCAGATTATCTGCATGTTCCTGAAGGCCTGATAGCTCTTTACGGATTTCCTTTTCCTGCTGTTCCAGGTCAGCGTAGCGCTGCTGCTCCTCTGCGAGAGCTTGTTGAATCCCTTCCTTGTCGCGCAACGCCTCCGATAGCTGCCCCCTGACCCGCATCGCTTCCTGCTGCGCTTCTTCCACTTTCAAGCGTGCATTCTCTTCTGTCCGGCTGACTGACTTCTCGGCCGCTTCCAGTTTCTCAAGCAGTTCAAGGCCTTCCTGTTCAAGCTCAGCAGCACGCTGCTGTTCGGCTTTCAGTTCTTGGCGGACAGACGCAGCTTCACGCTCAACTGCTTTAATTTGGTCTCTGGTTCTTTGAAGAGCAGACCGGACACTACCGAGTTCTACCTGTCCTTCCTCCAGGACTTGCTTTATGCGCTCCCTGGCCTGAGCCCCTTGTTCTTCAAGCTCCACTATCCGTTGTTTCAATTCGGCGTTATATTGCTGCTGTGACAGGAGTTCATTGTTTGTCCGTTCCGATTCACGCTGAACTTGGGCCAGTTGAGTACGAACGCGAGCCACTTCTTGTTCAGCAGCTGTTTGAATTTCACCCGATTGCTGTTCAACATTACGGAGCAATTCTTCGGCCGCTTCCAGTTTCTCAAGCAGCTCGAGCCCTTCCTGTTCAAGCTCGGCAGCACGCTGCTCCTTAGACGCCAGCTCACGCTTGGCTTCTGCCGCTTCCCTCTGCGAAGCCTCCAACTGTTTGTTTATCTCGGCCACGGCTTCCTCTGCCTTAAACAGCTCTTCACGCAGCTTCTGCTCCATTTCCTTTGCGTCCGTTTCCGCTTGAGCCAGCTGTTCACGCAGCTTTGTCTCCCGCTGCGCCATCTCTGCAGCTCGCTCCTTCTGCGATGCCAGTTCCCGCTTTGCTTCTACTGTTTCCCTTTGCGAGGCTTCCAACTGTTTGACGGCTCTCTTCTCAGCTTCCTGCGCTTTGCGCAGCTCTTCACGCAGCTTCTGCTCCATCTCCTGCGCATTCGCTTCTGCTTTAGCCAACTGCTCACGCAGCTTCGTCTCCCGCTGTCCCATCTCTGCAGCCCGCCGTTCCTTGGACGCCAGCTCCTCCTTTGTTTTTTCCACCGATGACTCTGCCGTTGCCAATTGCTCACGCAGCTGTTCTTTTCTTTGCTGAAGCTGTTGCGTTTGCTTCTGTTCAGCAGACAAGGACTGCCTCAAGCTTTCTATTTCCTTCTTTAAATCCGCTGTTTCCTTGCGCTGATCCTCCAGCTGCTGTTTGGCCTGTATCCATTTGTTTCGTGAACTTTCCAGACTTATTTTCGTCTGGCCCAATTCACTGCGCATTGTTTCTTCTCTCTTAACCGCCTCTGCCAATTTGGCAGTTTCTTTTCCTGCTTCTTCCTGTATCCGGTTAAATTCACGCTGAAGCTGTCCGTTTTCTTCCCTCAAGCTGGCTGTTAGTTCAATTTCCTCTTCTAGTTTAAGACGCATAGTCTCTTTATCCGCATCGGATTGTTCCAGATCTGTTTCCAAAAGCTCAATTCGGCCACTCAGTTCCTTAGAACGGTGTTTTTCTTCCTCTAAAGCTTTTTTACGATCCGCTGCCTCTATTTTAAGCTTCGATAGTTCCTCCTTCAGATTCTGCTCTCTCTGAAGAGTCTCCTCATGTTGGTTTTTGCCGGCAGCAAGTTCCTTTTTCAGGCTTTCCACGTGCTCCAACGCTTTCTCTTTCTCTTTTCCGGCCAATTCTTTGGCAGTCTGAACTTCAGAAAGCTGTTTGCGCAGCACTTCCAGATTTTGTTTTGTTTGTTTAAGCTCCTCTTTCAGCTTTTCTTCTCGCTGGGCAATTTCCCCTATCTGCTTCCCCTGCTGTTCCAACTGCTTGGACAAATCCAGTTTTTCCTTGTCCAATTTTTCAATTTCTGCCTGCAGCGTTTTGGCATAACCTGCCTGTTCGCGAAGTTTATTTTTATATTCATGCTCCAGATTTTCCAGCTTGTCCCGCATGGTCAAAGCATCATCAAATGCATTAACAGCCGCCAATACCGCGATACGCGGAGTATCCAGCCGCGGATCTTTTTCAGAGATCTGCACCATTTGGTTATTGACCATGGCGGCGATTTTTTTAATATAAGCCGGGCTGGTGCTGGCTACTATTTTGTATGGGATTCCATATATATCAACGACTATTCGGGTCTTTTCCTCCGCACTCACGGGCATACCTCCTTCATAAATATGCTGAAAGGCCAGTCATATCGGACATAACTTCGATACAACCAGCCTTATTTCCTGCTGCTCATCCAGTTAAATTACAGCATTGTTATTTTCTTAATTCAGCATGGAAAGACGCTTCCAGGGCGTTGACCACACGTCCATGCAATTCTGTTACCTCGTTGTCTTGCAAGGTTCTTTCCGGATGACGGTAAATCAAAGAGAAGGCTATGCTCTTTTTCCCTTCGCCTACATGGACGCCTGTGTATACATCAAACACAGTCAATTCCTCAAGAAGATCCCCGGCTGTCTGCCGGATTACCTGCTGCATGTCAGCCACAGGCACTTCCGTACTCACAACCACCGCAATGTCACGGCTAATTGCCGGATATTTAGGCAGGAGCTTGTAAGCGATCTTGAAACCGGCTTGCTCGATCAAAGGAGTTAGCTCCACCTCAAGTACGTAGGTGTCTGCCAGATCTTTTTGCTTCTGCAATACCGGATGAAGTTGTCCTATTCTCCCAATTTTACGTTTTCCGTCTCCGGTATGCAAGTAAACCCCGGCTGTACGTCCCGGATGGTAGCCTTCCGGGGCTTCAGCACAATACTCGATTCCTGTGATGCCAAGATAATTGGTGACCCGCTCAAAAGCGCCCTTCAAATCATAGAAGTCTACGGTAGCGGCCTTTTCCCTCCAATGAGCCCCATGACGTTTCCCTGTCATAAGCATGGACAAAAGTACGATTTCCTGCGGCTGATCTGTCACTTTTTCCTGTCCGGTGACAAATGCGCTGCCTATCTCAAAAATGGATACATCTTCGATATTCCGGTTCCTGTTGTAGGCAGCCACTTCCAGAAGTTGCGGAAGCAGGCTGGTACGAAGTATGCTGCGCTCTTCACTCATAGGCATCGCCAATGAGACCGGTTTTGCATCGGGAAATAGAACGGGAAGGGTGTTCATTTGCTGCAAATGTGTAAAGGTATATGTGATCACTTCGTGAAGCCCGGTTTGTGTAAGCTCGTTTCTGATTGCACGGCGGATACGCTGATCATCAGTCAAGGAGCCTGGTGTTGTCACTCCACTCATCAAAGTAGTCGGGATACTATCATATCCATATAAACGTGCCACTTCTTCAATCAGATCCACATCCCGGGAAATATCCCTGCGGCGGCTGGGGACATGAACCAGCACACTGTCTGCCCCGCTTTCCTCATACGTAAAATGCAGCCGGTCCAGAACCCGGTTCATGTCTTCTTTAACCAATTCAGTTCCCAGATAAGCATTCACTTTATTTATGCTCAGTTCAATATGCACAGGCTCTGGTTCTGATACACGTGTTTCCACAATGCCTTCGGCGATTTTCCCTCCACTTAATTCTGCGATCAGGGAAGCAGCACGGTTTAGTGCAGGAATGACTCCTTCGGGGTTCACTTCTTTCTCGAAACGCAAGCTGGATTCCGATCGAAGCCCTAACTGTCTGGATGTTTTTCTTACAGAGCTTCCGGAAAATCTGGCAGATTCAAGCAGAATTCTCGCTGTACCTTCTGTTACTTCCGAATTGGTTCCTCCCATAACTCCAGCGATTGCTACCGGTTTGGTCCCGTCTGTAATGACCAGCATATCCGGCTGCAGCTTGCGTTCCACATCATCCAGGCTAACAATTGTTTCCCCTTCACGGGCAAGTCTTACATCTAAATGTCCATTCGTAAGCTGGTCCGCATCAAACGCATGTAATGGCTGACCGTATTCCAGCATGACATAATTCGTTACATCCACGATGTTGTTGATTGGCCGGATACCCGCTGCCATCAGCCGGTTTTTCAGCCAAAGCGGAGAGGCAGAGATGGTTACTCCCTCAATCAGCCTGGCTGCATAATGCGAGCATTGCTCCCTGGCTGTTATTTCAACTGAGATAGTTTCCTCTGCCTTTGTCATCCCTTTTCGGGAAGCAAGACTTGCCTCAACGTCCGGCTCCTTCACCGGCTTGCCCAGAATAGCTCCCATCTCATAAGCGGCTCCCAGCATGCTAAGACAATCAGAACGGTTGGGCGTCAAGTCCAATTCCAGTACCTTGTCGTCGAGGTCCAATACGTCCAGGATGGAACGGCCAACCTCCAGATTCTCCGGAAGAACGAGAATTCCTTCCTGAATTTCTTTAGGGAGCAGCTTATCGTTGAGACCCAGCTCTCTTGCAGAACAGATCATTCCCTGGGACTCGACCCCGCGCAGCTTGGCACGTTTGATCTTAAGCCCTCCGGGGAGCTGTGCTCCTATCAAGGCAACCGGAACTTTCTCGCCTGCATCCACATTTTTAGCGCCGCACACGATTTGCAGGTCTTCACCTTGTCCGGCATCCACCGTGCACAGATTCAGCTTGTCCGCGTCCGGATGCTTTTCCTTCGTTTTTACATACCCCACCACAACGCCGGAAACTCCCAGGTTGCGGTTCTCCACAATATCCACTTCCACTCCGCTGCGGGTATATTTTTCGGCCAGTTCTTCCGCTGTATAACCAGTAACGTCCAGATATTCTGATAACCATTTATAAGAAACTTTCATTGTCTTTGTCCCTCCCTCTTCTCCTACAACTTCATGAACTGCTTCAGGAAACGCAGATCATTTGTATAAAAATGGCGGATGTCTTCCACTCCGTATTTCAGCATCGCTATCCGTTCAGGTCCCATTCCAAAAGCAAATCCGCTGTAAATTTGCGGATCATAACCGGCCATTTCAAGCACCCTTGGATGAACCATACCTGAACCCAGAATTTCAATCCACCCGGTTTGCTTACAGGTCCGGCAGCCCGATCCGCCGCACATCATACAAGATACATCCACTTCTGCACTCGGTTCCGTGAACGGGAAGAAACTCGGGCGGAGACGAATCTCTGTATCCGGACCAAAGAGTTTGCGGACAAACTGGAGCAGCGTCCCTTTCAAATCACTCATACGGATTCCTCTATCAATGACCAATCCCTCAATTTGGGTAAATTGATGAGAATGGGTTGCATCATCATCATCCCGGCGATACACTTTGCCCGGAGAAATAATTTTGACGGGCACTTCTCCTTTTCTTTTCTCCATCGCCCGAACCTGAACCGGTGACGTATGGGTTCTCATCAATATTTCTTCGTTGATATAAAATGAATCCTGCATATCCCTTGCCGGATGATTTTTAGGCAAATTCAATGCTTCGAAATTATAATAATCCTGCTCTACCTCAGGTCCTTCCATTACAGTGAACCCCATGCCCAGGAAAATATCCTCAATCTCCTGAATAACTTTATTCAGCGGATGAATTGCACCTTGGGCGGACGGGGTTCCGGGCAATGTGACATCAATCGTCTCCTGGCGCAGACGGGCTTCCGTTTCCATCTGCTCTTTTGCGGCAAGTCTCTCTGAGATTTTACTTTCTATAGCTGCCCGTACTTTATTGGCCAGATCTCCGATTACGGGACGCTCTTCTGGAGACAAAGCTCCCATTCCTCTCAAAATTTCCGTTAACGGACCTTTTTTCCCCAGGTATTTGATCTTCAGTTCTTGTAAATCCGCTTCTTTCATGTTCAGTTTCTTCAACGCTTCCTGCTTTAACGCCTCTAACCGTTCTCTCATGGTTTTCCCTCCTTTTAATCTGCCTTGCCTGTAATCACTTATGTTCCGTTCTTTTCAAAAACAAAAAAAGCCTTTTCGTCTAAGGGACGAAAAAGCCGTGGTACCACCCTTGTTAAGCAAAAGAACCGGCATGCATCAGCCGCGCTCTGTGCTTCACTTTAACGAAATAACGGTCCGCTGCCGGTTTTCCCTACTTGGCTAATAATCAACTGCCGTTCAAAAAAAACTGCTCAAGAGTGAATTTCCGCAGCCTGATTCTTCAGGAACACTCCCAATCTCCGGTATTCCCTCCCTGGCAAGAAGCACTGCGTACTTATCTCCTTCAACGCAAGAATATAAGGTTTTATAAGGCTAAGCTATGGTTAACAGTTATTATATGCAAAGACTCTTCTTGTTGCAAGGACTTTTACCTATTTAGTCGAAGTATAACCCTAATCAGGTTTTTCCATTCCGGCTGGACAGCCGTGAAAGATTCAAAACTCTCTAACTCTGGATTATAGGATTCGGATAATTAATTAATAACACTGATAACTCCCGGCAGTTTTTCGATTTTTTCTTTTTCTACTTTTGGCATCATGGAACTCAAATCTTAATCTTATAGCGCAATGTGTTAGTTTGTTTATATTCTCTTTCCCGCCGACAAGTTCCAGGACCTGTATGCCTACTTTGTTATAATCCATACAGCTTTAGTATCGTGAGGATTCCTTTTAATCTATTTGGGCGAACACTTGTTAAAATTAGAAAATGAATTTCGGTAACAATTTTTCTAAATGATTAAAAAAGATTAGAAGTACATCAAAAAAACCCTTACGCTAGTAAAGGTTTCAGATTCTTATGAATGGAGCGGGTGATGGGAATCGAACCCACGCTACCAGCTTGGAAGGCTGGAGTTCTACCATTGAACTACACCCGCAAATCTATATGGTCGGGACGACACGATTTGAACATGCGACCCCCTGGTCCCAAACCAGGTGCTCTACCAAGCTGAGCTACGTCCCGATCGCTTCCGAAGCACTTGGTGCTGAAGACAAAAATTAATATACCATGTTACAAAAAAAAATGCAACATTTTTTTTCATCCAATTTTTTCCCAATTCGGTTTTCATATCACTTTTCCAAAATCGGAAAACGGATAATAACGGAACAATACTTTTCCGATTATATTTTTCTCTGGAACAAAGGGTGTAGGCCACATATGGGAATCGTAACTTTCATTCCGGTTATCCCCAAGAAAAAGATAATGTCCCTCCGGCACCTGAACAGGTCCGAACGAATACTTCATTTGCTCTTTAATGTAGGGTTCTTCAATGACTTCGCCATTTCGCAGAAGCTTTCCGTCCTTCACTTCAATGGTATCTCCTCCAAGACCAATCAGCCTTTTGACGAAACGCTCATCCATTTCTTCAATAGGTGGATGAAACACAACAATATCCCCGTAATCAAAATGCGTCAAGGCGACCATTTTTTCTACAACCAGCCGGTCGTTGACCTGGATGGTAGGCATCATGGAACCGGTCGGCACTTTAACTGCCTGAGCCACATATACATTGACAAGTAAGGATATAACAACTGCAATGACAACGCTTGGCAGCCAGTCTTTTGCCATTTTTGTCAGCATACTACCCCTCCGTCTAACCAATTTTTTTCTAAATATAGCATATCCAGGTAAAACTAACCTTAAAACAAGATGAAAAGTAAAATACACACCTCCTTAGCTCTTTTGACATTCCCGTTCTTTTACCTTTAAATGAACATATAGAACAAATCCGATAAGGAGGAGAAGCAATGAAATACCGCAAACTTGGAAAAACCGGCATAAAAGTTTCTGTCATTGGCCTTGGAACTTGGCAGTTTGGGGGAGAATGGGGGAAACACTTCACACAAGCGGAAGTAGATGCGATTCTGGATAAAGCGGCGGAACTCGGAATTAACCTGATTGACACGGCTGAATGCTATGGCGATCATTTATCTGAGTCCCTGATCGGGGATTATATCAAACGCCATAAACGTGAAGATTGGGTCATTGCTACTAAGTTCGGGCACCATTTTAAATCCCATCTTTCCAGAGACGAACGCTGGTCCCCTGAAGACATGCTGCAGCAGCTGGATGCTTCTTTAAAAGCCTTGCAGACGGATTATATTGATTTGTACCAGTTCCACTCCGGTCCTGACAACAAATTCTTCAACGATGATTTATGGACGCTGCTGGACAAACAGGTGGAGGCGGGCAAAGTCCGGCATCTGGGCACCTCCATCAGTAAAAATAATAATTTAAAACAAACCGATGCTTCCTCCCGCTACAAATCGGAAAGCATTCAGGTTGTATATAACCGGCTTAACCGGAAACCCGAAGAGGGCGTCTTCCAGTCTTGCCAGGATCAAAACCTTGGCGTACTCGCCCGTGTTCCGCTCGCAAGCGGTTTATTAAGCGGAAAGTATAAACCCGGTACCGTCTTTCAGCAAGGGGATGTCCGCAAACGTCAGGAACAAGAGGAAATCGACCGCCAATTAAAGGAAGTGGAAGAAATCAGGAAGCGGGAAGTGCCGGAAAACATGAATATGGCTACCTGGTCCCTTGCCTGGTGCCTCAAACATCCCGCAGTTACCAGCGTTATTCCGGGATGCAAGAGCCCTCAGCAGGCAGAAGCCAACGCTCAGGCCGCCCGTTATGTGAGCGATAATCATCCCCAAGCCTGGAAAGAAGACTAATCCCGGGAAATAAGAAATCCCCGCCTATATATGAAGTGCACCCCTTAGAATAGACATTGGAAAAATCCCTCAGGTAATCCGATGAATTCTAAGGGGTGCATTTTTTATGGCGAAGAAGGGTCAGACGTTTAAACATTATCCACATGAAATGAAAGTAGAGGCCATTAGACTGCATTTGGAGGAAGGTTGGACGTATCGAAGGATCATGGAACATCTAGGTATATCGGACAGACATCGGCTTAAAGTATGGATGAAAAAATACAAGCAACTTGGTGAATTTGGACTCATGGATCAACGAGGCCGCCGCGAAGAATATGTGGATCAGGACCGGTATGTTCAAAAGCTGAAACAGGAGAACCAAATGCTAAAAAAGTGTTTGAAAATCTGGATGGAGGTGATGTGAAGAGAAAATACGAGACGATTGAGAAAGCGTCACAATGGTATAATATAACCGACTTTCCAGAAGCGGTTACTATGCCTATAAGAAACGAAAACAAGTAGATCGAGACAAGCCACTTAAAGACTTAATCCAGGCTGTATATAAGAAGTACGACGGCACATATGGATATCGGCAAACCCAGCTATTTCTGCTGCAAGACCACGGAGTGTGGATCAACCATAAGAAGGTGCTGCGTCTCATGCAAGAAATGGGATTGCGTTCCCGCATTCGCCGTAAGCATTGCTGTAACTATAGTTCCTCTATAGGAGGCCGAGTTGCAGAGAATATGCTGCAGCGCGATTTTACAGCGGATGCACTTCATCAAAAATGGGTGACCGATGTCACCCAGTACCGTGTGGCAGATACCTGGCTGTACGTGTCGGCTATTAAGGACTTGTACAATAATGAGATTGTGGCTTACCACATGAGCCTTCGTAACGATAATCAGCTTGTCCTCCAAACGTTTACAAAAGCCTTTGAAACGGCGAAAGACGTGACTGGACTGATCGTTCACAGTGACCAAGGATTCCAGTACACGTCTTACCCTTACCACGATATGCTGCGAAAGGTCGGCGCTCAAATCAGCATGTCTCGCAGAGGCAATTGTTATGAAAACGCCTCGATGGAGAGCTTCTTCTCGCATCTTAAAACGGAAGGGCTCTACCTTTATGATATACGAAGTTTGGATGAGGCACAAAGACGAATTGAGGAATATATTCATTTTTACAACCAAAGCCGACCACAACGAAAATTAAACAAGCTGACGCCGGTAGAGTGATCTTACCCCCGTCAAGTAGACAGCATTAAAACTGATAGGTCCTAAGCAACCTTAGTACGGTATTCCACCGGACTAAAGTTGCTTAATTTTGCCTGGAACCTGTCGTAATTATAAAACCGTATGTATTTATCTATAGCGGTTTTGAGTGCCTCTTCAGATTCAAAAGATTGTATGTATAGACACTCTGATTTGAAATGCCCAAAAAAACTCTCCGTACAGGCGTTATCCAAACAGTTCCCTTTCGAGACATACTTGTTTTCATCTTGTATTGTTTCAGAAGTTTGCTAAAATGCCTGGAAGTATACTGATACCCCTGGTCACTATGGAGGAGGACACCTTTTGTTTTACGTACTTTTCGGGCTTTCTCCAATGTATCAATCACTAGTTGTAAGTCATTTCTGGTACTTAGGTGGAAAGCAATGATTTCGTTGTTGAATAGATCGCATATAGCGGACAGGTATAGGTTTTTCTGTTTATATGGAATGTAAGTAATATCGGTGACCCATTTTTCATTTGGCCGGGTTGCATGGAAATCTCGGTTTAATACATTATCGGAAACCACACATACTTCTTTTTTTCATAATACCTTTTCTTTTTGCGAATCTGAGCTTGTATCCCCATTTGTTTCATTAAACGATAAACCCTTTTGTGGTTTACGTGTATACCATACGTCTTCTTCAACCAAATTCGCATCCGTGGATATCCTAAGATGCCACGTAGGCGTTGATGTCTTCTACTATCTTTTCCTTTAAGAATTGATCCTCCAGTTGTTTACAAGAAGACGTACCACGTCTTCGCTGCCATTTGTAAAACCCACTTCTGGATACATGAGCGATTTCACAAAGCATTAAGATACTATAACCCTTGAATGAGAGTTGATCCACCACGGCATATTGAGCGATTTTGCTTACGTTTTTCTTCCCCTCCTTTGTAGCGCCCAAAGCTTTTTTAAATATTCATTCTCCGCGCGCAATCTAATTAATTCCTCCTCAGGGCTCAGAGGGTTCTTTCTGCTCGTAGAGGGAAAGGCTGAAATTCCGGGATTCATCGGGAGCATCTTTCTCCAATCGCTCGATGTGTAATTTCCCGTCCTCCAAATTAACGCCGTCCAGCTCGTCTATGTGATCCGAAACCCAGTTTAATCTTTGAAGAAGTGATTCAGTCCGTTCTTCAAGATATTCCTTTGCGGACAAGCTAACGGCAAGCTTTGTATCGTTAGGATCGATGCCATTCCAATTCGCTTTCGGTACAAGGTACTCTTCGAAATCTCTATGTTGACGGCTCCCGACAATGGATACGTCCCCGGAACGAACGTAATTCCTCAGTTCTGTCAGAACGGCCATTTCGTAGTAATGACGGTTGATGGTTCCGTCATCGTCGTAAACGTGCTTTTGCCAGCGGTTTGAAATGAAATTCAGCGGCGCGCCTTCTGGAACTTTTCGCTTTCCGGTTTCATTCATATCCCGGAGGATATCGACCGCCTTCATTAGCGGCTCTGCCGACTTGGTTGACCGAAATTCCAAAGATTTTAACAACGTTGGCGTGTATTTCCGGAGCGTATAGAATTTCTTTTCCAGCAAGTCCAAATAGTCGTAATCTACGGGCCGCGCCAGTCGCTTGGCTTCCTCCACGGATGCGACAATCTGATCCCACGGCATGACGGCATCAAGTGCGACAAACGGATCAATGCCTTCGCTTCGGGCCTTAATAAGAGCGGCTCCAAGATCGGCAAAGTGAACAACCTTTTCGTTGATCGACTTACCGTTTTGTTTTCGAAGTTTCTCTTGAGCCTTTCTTCCTTTAGAAAGCAGTATCATGATCTGCCGATCATGAATCTCGAATGCCAGGTCTGTCAAATCCTGAATCAACTCCAATAGGTACGCTACCAAAATCGCGTACTTTTTCGGATCGTTAAAGCGGCGGAAGGAATGAGGTTCGTAACGTGAACCGATTTTAGAAAGCTGTCGCAGCCGGTTCGGATGAATGCTTTTCGTATCGACTTGCAGTTGCAGGTCGCGTATGTATTCGAGTTTTTCAATAACCTTCAAGAAAGAATCAGGAGAACTGGTACCGGGAATTTCCCTAAACCATGCCAAGTAGGTTTTGCTGCTTTCCGGCATGGTGGTCAAGACGCGATCCAGCTTAGCAATCTGTAATTCTGTCAGTGAACTGCTGAGCAGCTTGAATATTTTTTCTTCTGTTCGTTTGCGAGTTTCCCAAACGGCTCTTTCAATTGTAGCCATTGAAGGAAGAATGATTTTACGCTTACGTAAATCTTCGAGTGCGAGTTGAATCAGGTGTAAGGGATTGCCGTTTGCCATTGCATGGCTAAAAAGATGCTTGCACAAAGAACGATATTCGCTCAAGGTGAATGTCTGGTAGCCATATTCCTTTCGGATCTCATCAAGATGCTCGTATTTCGTAGCTTCTCGGTCGCCGTAAGATGCAAAAAACTCCACATCGGCATTGATTTGTTTTGCAATATAACGAAGGACTTGAACCGGCACATCTTTTACGTCAGAAAGCGTCCAGCCGAGATAGCGAAGTAAGCACAGCTGTATGGCAAAGCCGATTCGATTATAATCTCTTCGCCACTGCTGGATGATTTCAAGGTCATGCTGGGTAAATGTGAAATAGGTGCCCAATTCCCATTCGCCGAGATCAGGCGGTATTTGCAAATATTGAATCCGTTCCTCTGGAGTTAGCAGTTCCCTTACTCTCGCGTACATCGTTCTCATCCCCTTATTGCCAAGCTATTTTTTCGACTTCAGATTGCAGATCTGAACGAGTCGCCTTGACATAAATCATCGTTGTGTCCAGACTATCGTGTCCCATAATTTGCGCCAGGCGGTGCAATGGGGTGTTTTCAGCCATCACGTACCCGAACCGGTGCCGTAGATCGTGGGCGCTCAATCCTTTGAGCCGCGCCGATTTCATGTATTTTTGAATCAAATGGCGTAAAGCTCGTTCGGTTAATCGATCACCAGTTTTCTCCGATGGAAACAGATAAGGACTATCCGAAGGATGGACTGCCAGATATTTTTCTAAAGCAGCTCTGCACGTAGCGTTCAAAGGTACTTCCCGCTGTTTATTCCGTTTTCCGGATCGAACCGTAAGCTGACCGCGGCGTTTACCGATTTGAATATCTCCGGGAGCCAGATCGCATACTTCCATTGTTCGTAAGCCGGTGTGAAACATCAAGATAAGAATCGTCTGATCCCGAAGGGAACCACCGTGCTCGGACGCAGCGATCAATGCAGCTTCTTCTTTGTCTGTCATCTGCCTGGGGCTGATCTTTTCTTCAGGAACCAATTTAACTGGTTTGGAAGGATTGGATTCCGAAACAGCCCACTCGAAAAAACGTTTCAGGGTTATAAGCCGCCGGTTAATGGTCGCCGGTTTCAATTTCATTACTTTTTGAGCAGTTTCCCGATATCGTGTTAATGTTGGAGTAGCCACATCTTCAATTCGAAATAGTACCTCTTCCTCTTGGTGGTCGGCTGTCTCAAACCAACCGATAAAATGTTTTAAGTCGCTTGCGTACTCTTTTAGTGTTTTGGGATTCAAATCTTCGTGGGTGGTGAGAGCGTGAATGAAGTCCTGAATCGTCTGATCGCCCTTTTCCGAAATCCCGGTCGCCTTTCTCATTAGCAAAGCCTCCAAATTTACTGAATTACATTAGCGGATATGATATTCTTATCTTAACCGAGACATTAGCGGACATCAAGCATATGCTTTGAAAACACTTAATGACCACTAATCTTTATTAGCGGTCATTAGAAATAAGGTAACTAAGCGCATTTTACGCAATAGTGCAAATCTAATACTAAACTTCCTGTAGCGTTTGCTTCAGGTGTTGCTCCTGTAAGACTTTCGATTGTAATAGTTCTCAAATCTTCAACGAAGATCGTTTCCGAACGACCAGCTGTAACAACGACGGTTGATAGCGTGACACCCGTGGTATAGTTAACATTAAAGACAGAAGAAGTACTGGTATTAACTACGGTAAATGAACCATTGATTACTAACCCCGTTGGATTAGTAAAGTAAGTAAGAGCAGTAACACTCGGAGTAGGTTGAAAAATGGGATTACATTGTTGAATATTGACAATTTGCTTGGACACATTATTACAAAAATTAAACACGGCAGAACTTGATGAATTTCCACACATAGTATCACTTCCTCTCTTCCTTATCCTTGTATAGTATGAGGAGCTTGTATATTTTTAACTGGTTAAAGTCCTATTTTCCAATAAATGGATGTTTGTTGTGGTGCATTCAGCTCAATTCCTCATACAAGGTAAGAGGGGGGGAAGCTGGCTTTATGGAAAAGAACTGCAACCGAAAAAAAACATAGAATGTAATTGTATTTGTCACTTCAAAAAGAGAAAACAGATTAAAAAATGCCCCCGGCATTCAAGGACAAGAAAAACATTAATCAAAAAACTTATTTGTATACACAGATGTGTCCCCATTAACCAAAAATGTGATGACACTACGACTCAAACGTATTTTTATGTCGCGTCGAATTCCAACATAAAAAATCCTTCGGGAACCATCACAATAATAAACAATAGTAAGTCCTGTACAATGCACATTACCGTAAGCAATTCGGTCAATGGTCATGAAGAAATTGATGTAGCTCCGAATTCATCGTTTACTGCAATTGTCGCAAATATAGAATCCGTAAAAATTTTATGTAAGGGTCAATCAAATAATGATTTATATTGTACTGGTTCTATGCAGTTGGATATCCATTACACTTTAATGTTCTAATTTGTGAATATGTCCGTGTTTATGTTGAAATTGGGAGTAATGCCGATGGAAATCAATGGCGTTATTCCTACGAGTAAGAAAAAACGCTAAGTCGGTCACGTCCGAAGGCTTAGCGTATATTTTCGTTAAAATGTTGGCGTGACCCCATAGAGAAGTATATCGAGATCGGCCACAAAGCAGATGCCATTTTTTCTTTCCTTCTGAAGGCAATTGAAACATTCAGTAAACTTTCTTTAATAACCAAAATTGCAACCAAATATCTTGAATCGCCCAAAGAAGATACCTTAGATTTAGTGGAGAAACTTCAAAAATTGGCAGATTCTATAGAGAATACCGATATTAAACTATCTCTATATGGTCTAATCATTGAATACACGCGCAATCATGGCATTATGCCTACATTTGCAAAAGCTCTGTACAAAAAGTACATGATCGAACGAAATGATTTTACTAAATTAGATGAGTCATATCAGTTTGGAAAAAAAGTGTTGGATTACACAAACTTTTTGGATAGTAACGACCAAATAAAGCTTAATTACGCACTCAGTGTACACGCCTATAGTCTTATGGATTATTGTAGTGCGATTGAGCTAGGCATGTACGTAGCAGAACACGGTAAAGGGGAATACCAAGCACATGCTATATACAATGTGTGTAGTGCTTATTATCACCGAAAACAATATGACATGTGCCAATTGTATCTAAAGAAGTACAGTCAGTTTACATATCCGTTTGTTCCCAACAATGTTAAATTAATGATTGCTTTTATTAATGGAAAAACGGGGAACATTGACTTGGCTATTTCAGAACTAAATAGCTATTTGCAGCAACCATGCGCTTACACTCTCACTAGTGCTGTTACTGAATTATTAGACTTGTATCTTTACAAAAAAGATCTAGATGTGGGGTGGCTTTTCCAATACGAAGATCTGATGACGGAAACAACCCAAAAGGACTACGCTACTCCTTATATAAAGTCCAAATTCGCTTACTATTTCCGACTTAAAGGAAAATTGCTAAAACACAAAAATCAAGTAAGCTTGGCAATTGATAGCTATTTAAAGAGTTCATCAGAATATATCAAAATTGGTCATTATAAAGAAGCTTCTATTTCATTATTATTGGTTTTACAAACCATGTTTAATGACAATAAGATAAACCACGAAATTGTCCAAAAAGCTAATTCATTAATGAATTTTTTAAATTCTAAATAAATAGGAGAGATGGTAACCATGAAAAAAATCAAATTAAAGGCAACTCTACTTTTAACAATGCTTGTTGCTTTAGAATTTTTTGATAATGTTCCATGGGAAGTAAAAACATTTCTGCAATAAGCCAGAATAGCTCCATTCATGATGAAGATCCAAAAATCACTTGACGCCATTTGGCGTCATTTCGCTTGTATATAGAGATAAGGGTTGCACAAAAAAACAATATGATATGTTTTTCAACAACCCCTGTTATGATTGTATCAGAAACAGTTTATAGATGGTGGAACCAATCATCGTATACTGTTAAAAATCATGAATGGAGTGTTGTAATCATTAAAGCTCTTTTCAATGAAAAACATATCTGCTTAATTGAAAAAATTGAATCTGTTCGACAGCAACTAGTACAAGCAGCAAACGAAAAAAAAACCTTCACAGACATAGGCGTTGTTACATTGAGTCAAGAATTAGACACTTACCTTTTAGAGTATCAGAAACTTCCCCTCAAGACTATATTTTGAATATTTTACACATCTTTAATGGTTAAGCTAACCTGTTGGAGTTTACTCAAATTAATCACATCACAAGCAGATACTCATCTTACAGGGGAGCTTAGGAAAAGTGTATTTTCATGTAAGATGTTGATTATTAATGTTTATATATGGTATATATTCGTATAAATGGAATATGGAATATTTCGAATTTTTGTCTCTTTTCTAACCCCGAATAAGCTCAACCCGGTATAAATTTGATACGCTTGTTGAAGTCGCCAACATTGAGAAAAAGAAAGTGTTGATGGTAGGCAATGAAATATGGAAGGTAAAGAAAGATCCTGTTTTCTTACGACATATAAATCTTATAACATTGACTCCGAACTAAATATAAGTATTTGTAACATATTAATACGAACTAATTGGATAAAAGATTAGATTGAATGTTATAGAAGTTCGTATTTATTTGTAATTGGACAACAACAAAGAAGAATAAGCAACTGTATTAGTCAGATCAGATGATGCAAATTTATATGCACAAAACCAGCATTTTGTACATATGTCTTTAAATTGGCTTCAGCCCTTACCCGTAAAGGATTCGCATAAGATGTGTCACATTTTATAGAACGATCGGAGCTGATCTTCCAACCTAAAAAGAATTATGAAAAACAAAAACAGCTCCAGACATGTTATCCAGAGCTGCTTGACCGATGCTTTCGGATTTTGCTTTCAGTATACCCGAAAGTTCGAATCTCTGTCTATACTTTTTTCATTACGGCTTGATCCCTTTTATAACAGCTGAGACGATATAATCCTCTGCCTTCGAACCAGGTACCCATTCTTTGATAAACGCTCTAGACTCCTCTTTTAGTTCGATGGTTACATCCTTAAATCCACTTTGCGTTAACATCTTTTTAAGCTCTTCAACGGATGAAGCTCCGGATATGCAACCCGAGTATATAACATCTAAGTCATTTTTGATTTCCACTGGTAGCTCTGCTGTCATCACAACATCAGAAATTGCCAGGCGACCACCATGGTGCATAACGCGGAACGCTTCATGGAATACTTGCTGTTTATCTGGAGAAAGATTGATAACACAGTTGGAAATGATGACGTCTACCGTTTGATCCGCAACAGGTAAATGCTCGATTTCCCCTAGTCGAAAGTCTGTATTAGTGTATCCTCCTTTGACGGCGTTACGACGGGCACGGCTCAACATTTCTGGCGTCATATCTACTCCGATGACTCGACCGGTTTCCCCTACTTGGCGGGAGGCAAGAAAACAATCGAAACCACCGCCGCTGCCGAGATCCAAAACAACTTCTCCCGGTTTAAGCTCAGCTATAGCTTGTGGATTACCACAACCAAGACCAAGATTTACACCATCCGGAACAGAGGATAATTCTTCCGATGAATAGCCCAATTTGGAAGACACATTATCTGCCGATCCAAAACAACTTGACGCTGGCGAACAACATGAACCTGTCTCCACTTCTTGCAATGCGATTTCCTTATAACGGCTGCGCACATTTTGACGAATTTGATCATTACTTACATGATTCATGAATCATCACTCCTTAAATATTTTTTATGTCTTATATTTGCAATTTGCAAGTATAAGAGTAAAAAGCTCCCCCTCAAGAGGTTGAGCAGCACTGCCCTGATTTCGACATCGCTTCATTCAATAGTTTAATCGAGCGAATGACAGTATCTTTTTCAAAATCGTTCATGTGCGAGAAGATTTCGTTTAAATAGGAATTCATTTGTTGGTCTATTGACGTCGCAACATACTTACCTTCCGTCGTTAGAGAAAGCAGATTTACCCTTCGGTCGTCTGGATCGGGCGTTTTTTTCACTAATTTCATCTTGATTAACGATTGAACTTGACGGCTAAACGTTGTGATATCTATACCTAATGCCTCTGCTACTTGCTGTATGGATGGTTTATGCTGGTGATCAATTTCGTAAAGAATATGACTTTGAATTAAGGAGATATCGCATCCACCGGCAGTACAACAATTTTTATTCAGAAAACCGAAACGTCTAGTCATGATTTGAAATAGTTCGCGTACATTTTCCACGTTTCTTCACCTCATGAAACAGTTATACAACAATTATTTGCATTTTGCAAGTATAATAATGAGCTGTATTTCAAAATAGACCTCGCAAATGATTGCAACATTCACTCGCATCTGACATTTGAAAAGCTGCAGGTGAAGGTATTACTGCGGGTAGTATCAGCTCTGCCGGTACCACCCATCAAGTACTAGTGGCGAGTATAGGAAAACACTAAGACGCCAATTCGAACCTTTAAGGTCGACAATGGATGCCGACCCTAATAAGCTTATTTTCCTTCATTCAGAAACTGTTCAATGCGAACCTTAATATCATCACGAACTTGTCGGAACGCGGTCATCATCTCTTCTTCGCATCCTGTTGCTTTAGCGGGGTCATTGAAACCCCAATGCATTTTGCTTCTCGTAGTCTGCTTACCTGATTCCATCTAAATGCCCTTCTGCCCTTATTTCAGGCAATAAGGGGGTTATAGCAGATGTGTCTTCTTTACGTTTATTCTTTGGCTAGTTATTGCTTTTGTCCGTATGTTAAAGTCACGGTTATCATACGGTAAATGTGGAAGCATAAATTTTGATAAAGATTATTGTTGTCTAATCCATTTTTTTAGGTTAAATGTAAAGGTGTTATAACCAATTAATATAGATTGTCTTTGTCGATCTGAATGATCCTGCAACACTTGTCCTGTAACATATTTTTCTATATGACCCGGCTCCATCAACAGACGATAAGTTGAAGCATTCAAAGATATCTCTGAAACGGGCATTTAACGAACTCGTAATATTCATGATAGATTGAGGAGTAAGATTTCGATCAGTTAAGCACATTATTGCGAGTGCAAAATGATTTGCCCATACATGTCCAATTCATCGCTAGTTGACATATTTAAGGTTTTTCTCATCAACTTGATCCCAATAGTATTTTCCATTCGTATCTTGTAAGTACAAAAGTTCAACCGGTAATTTCTCATGTAGTAGTTACTTCATGTTTCAACTCCTGTATAACCTGATCTTACTCATTCGTCACCAGCTTGAGAGGTGCAGGGATGGTTTTTTCCACCGTCCTGCCTTGGAGAACATCATATACGGCTTGAACCGCTAGCTGTCCAATCCATTCAGGCTGCTGAGCAACGGTTGCCGTCAACTTGCCTTCCTTGATCGATTTCATTGCATCATCGTTGCCGTCAAAACCGACGACCGGGATGTCTTTGCCGGAGCTTTTAATAGCCTCGATAGCACCCAGTGCCATTTCGTCGTTGTGTGCAAACACGGCTTGCACATCAGGATTTGCCTGCAGTAGATTTTCCATGACGTTCAAACCTTTCGTACGGTCAAAATCTGCAGTTTGTTTGGCGATGACCTTCAAATTCTGGTCTGCTACTTCATGGAAACCTTTGCCGCGTTCACGGGTTGCCGATGCGCCCGCTACGCCTTCAAGCTCAACTACCTTCGCGCCTTTGCCCACAATTTTCTCGATGAATTCTGCCGCCATTTTGCCTCCCTTTACGTTGTCTGAAGCAACAAGCGCTTTGACATCACCCTGATCTGCTGAGCGGTCAAGAGTAATAACAGGGATGCCAAGACTGTTCGCCGATTGCACGACGGTAGAAATGGATGCGGAATCGGTAGGGTTAATCAGCAGCACATTGACGCCTTTTTGCATCAGGTCATCGACGTCATTGCTTTGTTTAGCGGAATCGTTTTGAGCGTCGACGACGATCGTTTCCATACCATGCTTTCTGGCTTCCTCAACCACACCATCTTTTAAGGAAACGAAAAACGGATTATTCAACGTGGAGACGGATAAACCGATTTTTATATCTTTCAGGTCTCCGCCCGTCTTGGGTTTGGCCCAACCTGGAGGTTCCAAGGAACATCCTGTCGTTAAAATGAGCAGAAACGCTATTAAAATAAACGTTAGCTTTTTCATGTGATTTTCTCCTCTCCCTTATGCGGATTTCTTCCGGTCGATGAGCACGGCGATCAGAATGACGATACCTTTGACAACCATTTGATAGAAGGAAGATACACCGAGCAAGTTGAGCCCGTTGTTTAGGGTACCGATAATCAGTGCGCCAATCAGCGTACCGACAATACGTCCGCGTCCGCCGGAAAGGCTTGTACCGCCCAAAACAACCGCAGCGATGGCGTCCAGCTCATAGGATGTGCCTGCAGTCGGCTGCGCCGAATTCAGACGCGAGGTCAAAATCGCTCCGGCTAAAGCGGAGAACAAACCTGCCAAAGAATAAATCATGATTTTGAAGCGTGAAACTTTAATACCGGAAACGATAGCCGCTTTTTCGTTGCCGCCGATCGCATAAGTTTTGCGTCCGAAGGAAGTTTTGTGCAAAATCACCCACAGAACCGCAAAGGTAATGATCATCGTAATAGCAGGAACCGGAATGCCGAATTGATAACCGCGGCCGAGCAACTGGAATGTCATGCTGTCGCCGAGTCCGGTGATCGGGTTACCGTCGGTATAAACGAGCGTAAGCCCTCTGAAAATCGTTATTGTTGCCAATGTCGCGATAAACGGTGCCATTTTTCCTTGGGTAATCATGAGACCGTTGATCATGCCCATCATACCACCGAGAAAACAGCCAATGATGATCGCCAGAATTGGTTCAAAACCGGATACAAGCATATTGGCGATAAAGGCGCTTGATAACGCCAGGATAGAGCCGACGGACAAGTCGATGCCGCCTGTTAAAATAACGAAGGTCATACCGAACGCAATGAGTGCGTTTATAGATACCTGCCGCAGCAGGTTCAAAATATTAAGCGGTTCCAGAAAACTTGGATTGAGGACTGATACAATAATAATCAGAATAATCAGACCAAGAAGCGGTCCCAGCTTTTGTGTGATTTGCGATAATTGAAAGCCTTTGGTTGTTTTTGCATCATTGATTATTTTCATATTACTGTTCCCCTGTCGCCAGCGTCATTATTTTTTCCTGTGTCGCTTCTTCTTTACTTAATTCTCCCGTGATTCGACCTTCGTGAACAACAACGATGCGGTCGCTCATGCCGAGAACTTCCGGCAATTCGGAGGAAACCATAATAATGGCAACGCCATGGCCTGTCAGCTCGTTCATCAGCTGATATATTTCGCGCTTGGCGCCAACATCCACGCCCCGGGTTGGTTCATCGAGGATCAGCAGCTTCGGACTGATGCCTACCCACTTGGCAATAACCACCTTCTGCTGATTTCCGCCGGACAAATTGCCGGCTTTTGTTTCCGATGAATGTGTTTTAATTTGCAAGCGCTTGACCAGAGCATAAACGAACAACTTTTCTTTTTGCGATGAGATGATGCCCTTGGTTATAAACTCGCTAAGGCTTGGTAGAACCATGTTTTCCCGAACGGAAAAGTCCAGGATCAATCCTTCGTCTTTGCGGTCTTCGGTAATGAAACCGATTCCATTTTTAACTGCATCGACCGGCTTTCTGATCACTGCCTTTTTACCGAACATACGGATTTCTCCTTGATCCATTCGATCCAGTCCGAACAGCGCTCTCATAATCTCAGTGCGGCCGGAACCCATCAAACCGGAGAAGCCGACGATTTCGCCTTCACGGACCTTGAAGCTTACATCTTCAAACAATCCCTTGCAGGATGCATGCTCAACTTCCAAAACAACCTCGCCTGGTGAAGGGTTGCGTGTCGGGAAACGTTCAGTCAGCTCTCTGCCGACCATGTTCTTGACGACTTCATTAAAATTGGTCTTCGGAATATCCTTTGTGTCTACCGTTCGGCCGTCCCGCATAACCGTAATTCGGTCGCAGATCTCGAATATCTCCTCCATTCGGTGCGAGATATAAACGATGGATACGCCTTCTTGCTTCAAGGACTCGATTACTTCAAACAGCTTTTGAATTTCTCTTTCAGTCAACGCCGACGTCGGTTCATCCATGATGATGACTTTGGTATTCGTGAGCAGCGCCTTGGCGATCTCAATCATTTGCTGCTGCCCAACCGAACATTGCCCTGATTCGATGTTCAGCGGAATGTCGACGGAAAGCTTTTTGAACTGCTGTTTTGCGAGCGTCTTCATTTCCTTCGACTTCAGAAGTCCCCATGGCGAGGATACCTCCTTTCCGATGAACAGGTTCTCCACCACGGTCATGTCGGGCCAAATATTCAACTCCTGGTGGATAAAAGCGATGCCTTGACACTCCGCCTCTTTCGGATTGGCAAAATACGTTTCCTTACCGTCGATGAGGATGGTTCCTTCGTCCCTTGGGTGCAGGCCTGTAAGAATGTTCATCAAGGTTGACTTGCCGGCACCGTTTTCCCCCATTAAGGCGTGAACTTCGCCTTCGCGCAGGTCAAAATCAACACCGGATAATACCTGGTTGCTGCCGAAGGCTTTGTGGATTCCTTTCATTTGAATCTGCATAACGGCTCCTCCCTTTAACCAAAATAGACGCCTGCCTGTAAAATGATATTTGCAAACGGCTTGGCCTCGCCCGTACGGATCACGGCTTTGGCCTTGCGGGTCAGTTGCTTGAACTCTTCATGAGGGCAATTTTCAATCGCGCACCCTGTAAATTTATCTTCAACAAAATGGAACGCTTCCGTATTTTGGGTTTTCATTTCTTCCGCAATGATGACCTTCTCGATTTCCATATCGGATGCGATAGCATTAACGGTTTCTTCAAAACTTGGCGAGCCCAGCGTTAAAGCCAGATCGATTTTCTTAACCCCATCCGGGATCGGAAGTCCGACGTCGGCGACGACGATCGTGTCCGTGTGACCCAAATCGGCCAAAACTTTCGAAATATGACTGTTCAAGATGCCTTGTTTTTTCATTTTACATTTGCGCCTCCACTTCTTGACGATACGGCATGCCGCCCTGCGCTCCAAACTTCGTCACGGACAAGGAAGCTGCGCAGTTAGCGAAACGGACGCTCTCGAAAATCGGTTTGCCCTCAGCGAGCGCAACAGCGAAAGCGGCGTTAAATGTGTCTCCCGCGCCTGTTGTATCGATTGTTTCTACCTTATAAGAAGGAACAAGCACTTCGTTTAAACCATCAAAATAACGGACACCTCTGCAGCCTTCAGTGATAAACAGCTTGTTCGGATATTTGCGCAGCCCCCCGGAAACGCTTAGGGATGCAAACAAAGTTTTCGCTTCATGTTCATTTGGCGTAATGTATGCGGCGTTTTCGATCACTTCTTCATCAAGGGGGTGGGCCGGCGCCGGGTTCAGCAACAAAGGAATGCCAAGCCGTTTGCACACCCTGCTGACATGGGTCACGGTTTCCACCGGGATTTCCTGTTGGAGCATCACCATATCCGCCCCGTTAAAAGCTCCCATACAGCGGTCGATATATTCCGGCGTTACTTCATTATTGGCCGCTTTAACAACAACAATACTGTTATCCCCCTCAGCCAATACGATGTGCGCAGTTCCGCTTTTCATATGTGTAACCGGTTCCACATAGTCGATACAAACTTCGTTTTGTTTAAAGTTGTCCAAAATTTGCTCAGCAAAAGCATCGCTTCCCACGCGCCCAATCATGGTCACGTTGGCACCGAGTCGCGCTGCGGCGACGGCCTGATTAGCTCCCTTGCCTCCGGGAACGGTTTTGAAACTTTCGCCGAGAACCGTTTCACCGGCTCCCGGACGTTTGGATGATGTGACAACCAAATCGATTGATGAGCTACCCACTACTATAATTTTAGCCATGCTGCTCCACCTTCCTCGTCGTTTCCCGCTCCGTAAACGTCACGGGCATCTTAATGATTTTGTGATTAACATTTTCATTTTCCAGCAATTGAATCAAGAGGCCGGCCGATGCTCTTCCCATATCATAGGCAGGCTGCCGGATCGTCGTCAGCGCCGGGGTCAGAAGGCTACTGAGCGGAATATCGTCAAAGCCGATAATCTGCACGTCTTCCGGCACCTTTTTGCCAAGTCTGAGCGCTTCATGAAGCACTGCTGTCGCTACGATGTCGTTGCTGGCGATAACGCCGTCGGTGTCGGGATACCGCTCGAACAGTTCCTTCGCCCAGATTCCAGCCTCCGTGAATGAAAACGATGTAGTCTGGATCATATTAAATGCGATTCCTTGACTGCCCAGCACGCCAGCCGCACTTTGATAACGATCCTGCGCTGGCCGGATCGAATCGGGACCTTGCATCACCGTTATCTGCCGGCTGCCGCGGGCAATCATTTCATGGGCAGCAATTCTTCCGCCCTCACGGCCATCCGCATATACCGCCGGGCGGTTATCCGCCGTTCGGTCGAGAAATACTACCGGAATTCCCAGGTTCCGATATGTATCGGTATCCGGATGATTCGTGGAGGCAATCACGCCAACCACGTTATTTTGCACGAAAGTCTGGATGTATTCCTTTTCTTTATTTATATTTTCATCGCTGTTGCCAAAAATGATCCGAAAATCATTCTCCTGCATCTCGTCCTCCACCCCGCGCGCAAGCTCTGGAAAAAAGGGGTTGGTGATATCCGGGAGAAGCAGACCGATCAGTCTGGATTTTCGCTTATATAAAGATCTTGCTACCTCATTCGGCGTATAATGCAGCTCTCTGATAGCAGTTTCAACCTTCTTACGGGTATCTTTATGAACATAACCCGTCTCGTTGATCACCCGCGACACAGTAGCTACCGAAACGCCCGCGTGTTTCGCTACGTCTCTAATGGTTGCCATAATCTTATTCTCTCCTCAATGTGGAACCGGTTACAACTATAAAATAGCACATCATTTTTTGTTTGACAAGTTTAAGTTTTAACTCACAATCTGTTCGTGTGACTACTGGTTTCACATTTTTCAAGCCTTTGAGAACTTTCTTTTTGTTGCCTCTTCTGCTGCTTTCTTGATCTAGCGTATCCGGCTAATTCCTTCCAGATCGCTGTTTCGAGCCGTTTGTTCATCTGGTCCATTTGATGCTGGATCTCTTTTCTGCCGATGAGCCTAATTCTAACATTGACTGAAAGTATGGCAGGAATTGCAAGGTGATATACAATTCCAACTACCGTTCCTACAACTACCTCTATACCAACAAAAATATCCCGCCAAATTCTCTCATGTTGATAGTCTTTGAAATAGAACCGAAATAGAACTCTTCATCCGGATGCTCTTGCCTGATTCTCTATATAGTAATCGTGGCATAAAAGTTATTTCCATTTAGGATATCTATCATGTTGATTGTAGGTATTTGCTCCATCGCAGGTTCGCGGTATTTACTTAGGTACTACGAAAGAAAGCCCACTTAAACCATAGAAAAACTGGTTTATTTCATTGCATTCTTGATTTTTCTTGCTGGAATGCATCGGGAATTTTAACTTTGGAAAGGAAACCAAGGTTTTCCCGAATGCTTCCCCTGCTGATGAAATTGCAGCCGAAAGCTTATCGTTGCTATCCACCTCTTTGGGTTTGCGGCAGCGTTCTCGTGAATTTCCCTTTTTTCTAGCGGTTGGATACCGAAGTCAATAAAGTCGTAAATTTGGTTTTCATAGGCCTAAATTTCTCTTTTTGCGCTTGGTTTTTCCGAAGGACACTTTTAAACAATAAATGAAACATCAAACAACAAAAAAGACTACTTGCTACTCAAATGAACTGTGAACTGTGACCCGTAAGATGGACCTTTGAAAAAAGCCCTCTTACGGGTTATTTGTGTTTTAATCAATGTACTAGAAAAGAACAGGGGAGAAATAATGGGGAAATCAAGGAGGAGTTCCAGGGTTTTCACAGAAAATGAAATAAAACAACTAGAGGCTAACCCGAATGTTCAGCATAACGGACAGAATCACCGCATATGCGCCAGCGTTTAAGTTGGCTGCCTTGAAAACGTATGAGGATGGACAGACACCTATGGAGATTTTTCTTCAAGCAGGATTTGACGTAGATGCCATTGGGCTATTTTTACTGTTTCTTTTTGTACGGTTTTGTATAAAAACCTAAATGCGGTATTATGGAATTATATGGTACCATAAGGGGAGTAAAAAATGGATAACAGGATTTCGCTGCGTGTTGAACTTGAAAAGGCAATAGCTGAAACCGGATGTACACTTTCTCACTTGGAAGAAAAGGGTGGCCCTCAAATTGGGAATTTAAGCGCCTGCCTTCGAGGCAAATCGCTCCGGCCTATCACCATGAAACAATTAGATACGCTAACAGAAATACTTGGCTTACCTGAAGGATACTACTATGAGCATTATCTTGCGGAGTGTTTTTATAAAGGTAGAGTGGCCAGACCCCGAATGGAATCTTTTTTATTCCGCTGCGCGGAACTTGGAAAAACGGAATTGGTCATGGAGGGTATCAATATCTTAGCAGATCACCCCAAGTATACAGAACTGTTGTTTTCTGTAGCTGAGAATTTATACCTAAGTGGTCATGTTAAAGAATCCATTTCCTTTTACGAAGAAGTCATCGAGGGAGAAAAGTACAACCACTCTGACCGATTAGTCATTAGTCACTATCGAGTCTTTAGGGCTAGTATTGGATCTGATGCTGATAAAAACTTAAAAGCAGTAGTTCGTTTTGGAGGCTTTCGAAAAAAACTGCCTGAAGGTTTTCAACTAGATGCCTTGTTGCAATTAGCAAATGTTTGTTATAGTTTGCAATTATGGTCCACGGTTCAGCAATTTGCAGAAGAGCTAAGGATACTATCGAATATTGTATATCAACAGGTGGTGAGAAAGCTCGATAGTCAAAGAATATCGGAACCACCAGTAGAAACTGAACGACATCTTGTTGTTTACTATGGACAAGCATATTTATTGAAAGGTATGTCCTTATCTAAACAAGGTCGATTTGAAGAGGCAAAAGCATGTATAGAAGGATATGAAGACCTCAGCTGGTTTAAACTGTTGGACAACTTAGGAAAAAAAGAGGTCGATAAATTTTCCCTATTTGCTAAAGCCAATAGATATTGTATAGAATTATGGTTAGGGAATACTGGTGTTCTTGACGAATTCGTAAATTTCCTCGTTGAACATCCTAAACGAATTCCAAGTAGTTTATTAGTTATTTTAGAGGCTGCGAATACATACAGATTAAATATAGACCACATCTTAGAACTTTTCGCTGATGCCTATCCTTCAATACCCCAGCAGAATGTAGTGTTTGCCCAAAGACACTATAGGTTTTATTATCAAAAAGCAATTTATGCATTTAATCGGAAGCGCTTTGCAGAAGGGTTGGAAACCATTTTATATTGTCTTTCATTATCCATTCGGGCCCATAAATATCGCGAATCATTAATGTGCGTCATGGAGTTCAACAAATTTGATGAGTATGCTTCAGATTCCCAGAAAGTCAAATTTAAGGATATTTTGAAAGGAGGTATTTAACCCGTGAAGATTAAAAAATACTTGGTTTTCCTTATCTTAACGTTTTCATTATTATATGTGGTAAATGGGATTAATCCAGATAAAACCCACGAAGCAGCCAAACAATCAGTTATTGCTTATGCTGAAAATGGAGTAGGAGAATAAAATTAAAAAGCATCAGTAGCTGGCTGGTCAAGACCCCATTTTGTAGACATTAAAAAAGACCCTAGGCAGCAAGCTGGCGTCGGTACTCTGATATTATCCCCTTTAGGTAGACAGTTAAGAGAATGACTCTTACTGTTAACTTGGAGGGGATTTTTTTAATGAAAAGAATACAACGCACTCACTCAGCTGAATCGAAATATAAAGCAGTTCAGATGTATCTTGAATGTGGTTTAGGGTATAAACGCGTTGCTAAAGAGTTAAATATTCCAGAGGCTTCAATAAGACGCTGGGTTAAATATTATGAAAATGAAGGTATGGCTGGGCTAGAAGAGAAACGTGGGAAATCAAAAGGTTTGAACAAAGGCAGGCCGAGAAAGAACCCTCTGAGCCCTGAGGAGGAATTAATTAGATTGCGCGCGGAGAATGAATATTTAAAAAAGCTTTGGGCGCTACAAAGGAGGGGAAGAAAAACGTAAGCAAAATCGCTCAATATGCCGTGGTGGATCAACTCTCATTCAAGGGTTATAGTATCTTAATGCTTTGTGAAATCGCTCATGTATCCAGAAGTGGGTTTTACAAATGGCAGCGAAGACGTGGTACGTCTTCTTGTAAACAACTGGAGGATCAATTCTTAAAGGAAAAGATAGTAGAAGACATCAACGCCTACGTGGCATCTTAGGATATCCACGGATGCGAATTTGGTTGAAGAAGACGTATGGTATACACGTAAACCACAAAAGGGTTTATCGTTTAATGAAACAAATGGGGATACAAGCTCAGATTCGCAAAAAGAAAAGGTATTATGAAAAAAAGAAGTATGTGTGGTTTCCGATAATGTATTAAACCGAGATTTCCATGCAACCCGGCCAAATGAAAAATGGGTCACCGATATTACTTACATTCCATATAAACAGAAAAACCTATACCTGTCCGCTATATGCGATCTATTCAACAACGAAATCATTGCTTTCCACCTAAGTACCAGAAATGACTTACAACTAGTGATTGATACATTGGAGAAAGCCCGAAAAGTACGTAAAACAAAAGGTGTCCTCCTCCATAGTGACCAGGGGTATCAGTATACTTCCAGGCATTTTAGCAAACTTCTGAAACAATACAAGATGAAAACAAGTATGTCTCGAAAGGGAACTGTTTGGATAACGCCTGTACGGAGAGTTTTTTTGGGCATTTCAAATCAGAGTGTCTATACATACAATCTTTTGAATCTGAAGAGGCACTCAAAACCGCTATAGATAAATACATACGGTTTTATAATTACGACAGGTTCCAGGCAAAATTAAGCAACTTTAGTCCGGTGGAATACCGTACTAAGGTTGCTTAGGACCTATCAGTTTTAATGCTGTCTACTTGACGGGGGTAAGATCAGAGTACCGACGCCAGCTTGCCGCCCAGGGTCTTTTTTCAATGTCTACAAAATGGGGTCTTGACCAATATCCGGCGGGGATTTCCCTTTGAGAATATTTGAGGATATTCAAAGGATTAAAAATATATAAGATGTGCAGTCTCTTTCTATTTTTATTTTCCATACACATCATGAAGCTGATCAACCAGCAGGTTTACCGCTAGTATATGCCAGCCATATTCCAGATAATATTCGACCAGAGGATTTCTGCATAATCTCTTTCAAGCACCAACCGGCTCAACCCTGATGAGAATGATTATCATTACTATTATTAATATAATGATTTTTTTCCTATTCGTCAAGACAAGTTCTCCCCGCTGCAATTTGGATAGGCGGTTTGTCAAAATCATCATGATGTCATCTTTGGCGAAACCGTCTACAAAAAAAGTCCGAATCTGACCCCCGCGAATCCCAACTTCCTGTGAATCACATCAAAGCTTTGTTCCACACCTAAAGCCCTCAAAAAACCAATATTTTCGTCAAAATTGAAAGTAAGCAGCTGATTGTGCTGCCCCTCTCTCGTATCCGGATTACGCATCTGGTCTCCTCCATCACTCATCCATATAACTTTTTCCAGTTATTTCCAACCATATAGCGGTTAAAACCTGCTTTCCGGAGGAAAAACGATACGTAAAGGCATTTAATTCTTATGTTTGGCCAAATCTCTGTTTGTTTTCATTTCCATATCCGATAAAATCGAGACAGGCGAAGGAGGAGATATTTTTGCTTAAACCAACAGCCGGAAAAGAACGCATTGCGGATCTTGACTATATTCGCGGCTTCGCCCTAATCGGGATTCTGCTCGTGAATATGCCCCTGTTCAGTGGAGCTGAATATCAGACTTATACAGGAGCTGACCGTGTGATCCGGCTAATATTTGATTTGTTTGTGCAGGCCAAATTTTATACTATATTTTCTTTTTTGTTCGGGGTAGGTTTTTATTTATTTGTCTCCAGGGCATTGGTTAAGGGGTATAGCCTGAATTTATATAAAAAGAGAATTACCGGACTGCTTCTGATCGGGCTGGTCCATCTTATTTTTTTCTGGAAAGGGGATATTCTGGCTATCTATGCGGTTAGCGGTTTTTTGGCTGTCCCTTTTTTCCGGAAGGAACCATACGAAATACGAAATTGGGGGTTCGTCCTAATCGGGGTATTCCTCATTGTTTTTGTCATTCTTCCAAGCCTTATGGCATGGACTATGCAGCCATCGTCGGGTAAGACAGATCCTGAGCTTATGCGTGCATTTGATCCGGAGAAAGCCGAGCAAACCATCCGCGCGTTTCAGCAGCTTTCACTCTGGGAGTGGGTAAAATGGCGGTTTCAATACGAAGTTTTGGATTCATTCGTCAATCAGTTAGTTGTAATCCCCAATATTCTGGGGTTATTTTTGCTGGGACTTTATGCGGGGAAAATCGGACTTTTCTCCAATGCAGCTTCCTATCGTCAGCCGCTTCACCGAATTCAAATATGGATGGCCGCCCTTTCTCTCCCTTCCTTAACTGCCATAATTCTTTTATATGCGGCTGGGGAACATGCTGCCCTATATAATCAAACTTTTGTAACAGTGAGCGGGTTTACTTTGGGGATAGGGTACATCGTGACGCTCATCCTGCTTCTGCAAAACTCTGGTGTGAAACGCTGGTTAAAGCCTTTGTCTGCCTATGGTCAGATGGCTCTCACGAATTATCTGCTGCATACGGTTATCAGCGTTTCACTCTTTGTCCCCGGCCACCTGTACAGGAAAATTGGTTTGCGGCAAGGAGTACTGATCAGCGTGTTCCTGACGGTTATTCAAATAACTCTGTCCAATTGGTGGCTTTGTCATTTCCGGTTCGGCCCCGCCGAATGGGCCTGGCGTTGTTTTACCTATGGTCAACTTCAGCCGCTGAAAAAATCGGGATAAATGGCGGCCTGCATTTTTCTTGATTATAAATTTAAATTATACTATTTAAATGTTACTAAAATTGGTTTATAATGGTAATTGTATTTTATAAATTTATAATAGGAGAGGAATTTCTATGAAAAAAAATTTTTTTGTTATCGCTCTTTCCGCTTCCCTGTTCGCCGGAATAATGGCCCCAACCGCTTCCCTGGCTTCTACTCCCGCCAACTCAGAACAATCAACCAACATAGTATCTGACAGTAACATAGTCTATCCATACAGCAAGAAACTGGAGCCTTATGTACATTTGCAATCAGATGGCACATTGTTACTGGATGAAAGCTACAAGAAAAATGTCTATGTACCGAACGCAGTTATTCATTCTATTAGCTTTTGGATGAATTTACTTAATCAAGATGTTAAAAATGGAGATGCCGTCATTCATTCTGATTTATCCGTTACCTACAACGGCCAAACAGATAGGGTTAAATCTGCCGTTGCTCTTAATACAACCCATTATTCTATCTTTTGGTGGGGCTGTATGCTCTATTTCAGTCATAGCGATACTCAATATATAGCCCGTGCTTTAGATGCCGGCGCTAATGGACAAACTGTAGGAGTAATCATTTCCAGACTGCTGCACGGTGCCCCAGAAAATATTATAGCTTCGGCTGGCAGCTTTTTATACAATATGGGAGCCAAACAACTTCGTACTCTTGATTGGGGAAATGGAATTTATATTTCACTTCCTTTACAAGGTACACCTGGAAGCATATATTCTCAAAAGTAAGCATGCGATGAATAATGTACGATTTAATCTCCCATTGTCTTTTCACGCTCCCTTACCGTACTCTGAATAAAACATATGACCCGCAAGAGCCACTTTTTATCTGCGGACCTGTGATTGACCTTGTGAAATCGGCAAAAAAATAACAAAAATCCCATTAAAACCTTTTCATACGCTAAAAACGGGATTTTGTTTGGGAAAAACAACCAGGTACTTTTGCAGGACCCTCTAAGAGGGACACTTTTTTAAGTGTCCTTCTGCGGGTCGTAATTCAGACTTAATCAATATATTCGTTTAGCTTTTGCATATTTCGTATCGTGATTTCCCGGGTGCCTTTGATTTCAATCATACCTAGTCGTTCAAACTTGCTGAATTTGCGGCTGATGGTTTCCCGCGTAACTCCGACATAGTTGGCCAATTCTTCGCGTGAAAGAGGGAGCTCAACCTTAATCTGTCCCTGGACTGTTTTTCCGTATTTATCCACGAGTTCCAGGATCATATGGACAATACGTATTTCAGGATCCTTTGTCGCCAGACTTTGGGCCAGGTTTTCCGCGTGCGCCAATCTTTTCGTAACCGTTTTGAGCAGCTTTAACGAAATGTCAGGGTTGTTTCGGACAAGATGTTCCATATCTTCTTTGGTGAACATGCAAATTTCAGTCTTTTTCAGTGCATAGGCACTAAAATTACTTAATTCATCACTGCTGAAGATATTCAACTCACCAAAAAAATCTTCATTAGACAGTATATGCAGGATTTGTTCTTTTCCTTGAGGCGTTGTTTTCAACAGTTTGACATGGCCTTGCTTAATAATGAATAATGTGTCCGAAGGTTGTTCCTCCAGAATCAGCGCTTCCCCTTTCTCATACTTTCTGTGTTTAATCATCACGCTAACTTTGGCCAAATCCTCCTCAGAAAGAGAGGCGAAAATAGGTACTTTGCGAGTACACAGTTCCTCGGCGTATTGGCAAGAAATTTCTGTCATCTTATCCACTCCTTTCACTCTTTCTGCTCATGTGCAATCATGCTTTAGGACTGCACAACATTTCATTACTGTTAACCTTCAATAGGTGCAAATTGGCTTTTGTCTTCACCACAGACCGGACAAACCCAATCCTCGGGAAGATCCTCAAAAGCTGTACCGGGTAAAATATCTTCATCAGGATCACCAATCTTCGGATCATAAATATACCCGCAAGGCTGACATATATATTTTTCATAATTTTTTCTCCTTATGAATTAATTTCAAAACTTAGATTCCCATATGAACGGGTACAAGATATAGATAAATCTGGATCGCAGTCATTTACGTCTTCTCGTAAATGCTCGCCCGTTGTTTTATAAAATTGATTTCTTGTCATAAATTTATGGCGGGGTTATTGCAGTTTCTTGTGACTTCGTTCATTACTTCCTCTATACTGCAGGTTGCATAATCTATTTTTTCGAGATTCATTTTTTGTTCAATAGCGGCTTTATACGGTAAGGAAGCAGCAGCGTTTTCGAATACAATAGCTCCGCAAAGAGAGTTCCTCTCCTGATTTCGTTAAATACTAAGCAGCAGGTCTGAGACGAATTCGGCAGCATTTTTGATTTTTTTGATTTTGTCTTCCTCTTTTGGTGAAAAGCGTACACGCACAGGGAATTCCACATGGGTCATTCCGGTTGACTTGATTACGTTTGAGGTGCTTAGCACAGTCATATTCGTCTTATTCAAATAATCCTGAACTACTTCAATGGCTTCGCCGCTCCAACCGTAAGAGCCAAATGCTGCTGCAAGCTTCCCTTCCAGTTCCATGTTCTGCATCTTCTGCAAAAAGATCTCCAATTTACCGGCCATATCTGCATATTTAGTTGAGCTGCCAATAAAGACGGCATCAGCAGCCCCGATGCTGGTTAAGATTTGAGTCTCGTCATTCTTATCTACATCCCACAAATCCACACTGATATTGTTTTCTTGAAAACAATCTCTCAGGATATGGGCCATTTTTTTGGTATTATTTCTAAGCGTTCCATATACAATGGTTACTTTCTTGTCGTCCTTTGTATCCGCACTGAGTTCAGCATACAAGCCGATGTATTTGGCAATATCACGCCGTAGTATAAAACCATGGGAAGGGGCAATGGTTTCGATCTCTAAATCCCGGATAGCTTCCAAAAGTGTCCGGACATATCTTCTGTCCGGATGGATAATTGCTCGGTAATATCCGATGAAATCCCCGGTGATATCATATCCCGCTTCATCTGCAAAGAAATGTTCCACGGCTACGTGTGTGCTGAAAATATCGCAGGGAAACAATATTTTATCCTCTATACAGTAAGTAATCATTGTTTCTTCTGTGTGTAGATAAGGAGTTTCTTTGAAGAGAAGCGTCTTGCCTCCAATATCAAGCTGGTCTCCATCTTTGACCACAAGATAATTGCGGTGGTGAAGCTTGTACATTTGTTGAATTTCCGGTACAGCAATTTCCGTACAGACAATCGTGGCATTGGTTGCCTTTGAGGCCAGTGCCGCCAGACCACCTGAATGATCAGGTTCGGTATGGTTAATGACAATATATTGGATATCAAGCGGATCTATTCATTCGGATATTTTTTCAGCGAACTCTCTTCCAAACTCTATGTCTACCGTATCAATTACCGTTGGTTTGCTGGTTTTAAGCAAATACGAATTATAGGTTGTACCTTTTGTTAAAAGAAGACGGTGGAAGGGAACCTCGCGGCAATCAATCTTTCCTACCCAGTAAATATCTTTGGACAACTTAATTTCAGTTTGCACTGGAATAACCTCCTGCTGATCATTTTAACGGCACCCTAATTCTACGCCTACTTGCTGGAAAAAAAGAGGATTCAAATCAAATTTTACGAAATAACAAAATGGTTCCTTAGCGGAGTGAGATCTGATCCGAAAAATAACCTTCTCAAGTTCAAGAATATCAGAAGAACAAATTCACTAAACGTATTATCAGGAAGAACAGGAGCAATAAATCCGAGATTTACCAAGGTTTGGCGAAACAAACGAAGTCACAAGCGAAAAACTGTAATAGTTTGATTTGCATTGATCCTAATCACCTTTTTACCAAGAATACCGTATTATAATAGCCTTGTACTTGAATTAAATAAAGGAGGACCTATAATGACCTTTACTGCTCAAAGCAAAATCCGAGACATTGTCATACAGTTTCCCAAAGCAAGTGATTATTTTAAAACCCATAAAATTGACTTTTGCTGTGGAGGAAACAAGCCTTTGGAGGAAGTAGCAAAACAGCATGGATTGGATGTTAATGACCTTCTACGTGATATCCAGCACCTTCAGATGAAGAACGTTGAAAATCGGTCCGGTACGCCTGATCCTGCACATCTGTCTTCTACTGACCTTATTGATTTAATTGTGGACAAACACCACGCTTACTTGCGCGAGGAGCTTCCCCAGTTAGATACTTATGTAACCAAGGTGTTTCATGTTCACGGAGAAAATCATGTTCATCTGCAGGAAGTTTTCCGTTTATTTCGTGCTTTACGAACCGAACTGGAGCAGCATACCCTTAAGGAGGAGACTATTTCTTTTCCACAGATTCAAGCCTACGAAAATAAACCGTCGGAAGAAAGTAGAAACCTGCTTGCTGACACGATCAGGGAACTGGAGAAAGAGCAATGATGAAGCGGGCCACTTGCTTAAAGAAATCCGCCGCGTAACTTCCGACTTTACATTACCTGAAGGCGCCTGCACGACTTACCAGATCACTTACCACCGTCTAGAGGAATTGGAATCTATGACTTTTGAGCATGTGCATTTAGAGAATAATATTCTTTTTCCACGGTATACTGAGTATCGGTGAATTCGATGAGACAAATACAAAGGAAAGCCCACCGGAGAACGGTGACTGTGACCTGCAAGAATGTCACTTTAAAAAGTGGCTGTCCTAAAAGTTATTGAAGTACCCCCGTCAAGTAGACAGAAATAAAATAACATCTATTATAAAGCCTTAGTTCGAACTTTCACCCGGATTAAGGCTGGTTTAACTTGTTTGCAGTATGGATATTAATAATCATTCTCGATGTATTCAAAATAATTACCTATAATTACATGATAAGTAGACAGTCCCAGTGTGGGAGAGATGCAGTTGGCAAGAATTTGTTTCCATACTTTCTTTGTTAAATGATATCTATAATTCCAAATAGGGTAATGATGATGCCGACTGCCAAATGGAAAATGTCTCCTTTCGTTTTCTGCATAATTTATTCCTCCCAAAAAAATACATATTCAATGCTTTTATTAAAGTACTTAGGTATTTGATAAGCCAAAATGAGTGACGGATTATATCTGCCGTTCTCAATAGATATGATTGATTGGCGTGAAACCCCTAATATTTGTGCCAGTTTCTCTTGTGATATCCCCCTCTCTTCACGCAACTCTCTCACCCTGTTCTTCAAAAAGACACACCACCATTTCCAATAAGTCGTTTATCGATCGTCCCCACTAAAAAAGGAGATATTTTTGCTTAGACCAACAACAGGAAAAGACCACATTTCGGATGGCTTGATATAACATCATTTCCAATTTAATTCCGTAAAATAGGCCTGGGTTTGTTTACTTATGGATACCCTAGGAAAATCAGTATAATCGACCATAACGCACAAAGTAGGTATACAATATTTCCTCAAATCATTTTTTTCGTTTACATATTTCCAATTGACTTATAATGGTAATTGTATTTTATTAATTATTTAAGGAGAGGATTTCTATGAAAAAGAGCCTGTGTGTTATTGCTCTTTCTGCTTCCCTGCTTACTGGAGTAATAGTCCCAACCACTTCCTTGGCTTCTACTGCTGAAAACTTAGAACAATCAACAGACACATTATTTGAAAATAACATAGTCTATCAATACAGCAAGAAACTGGAGCCTTATGTACATTTACAAACAGATGGCACATTATTATTGGATGAAAGCTATAAGAAAAATGTATCTGTACCTGATGAAATTATTCATTCTATTAGCTCCTGGATGAATTTACTCAATGAAGATGTTAGAAATGGAAACGCAATCATTCATTCTGATTTATCCGTTACCTACAACGGCCAAACAGATAGGAGCAACCCTACCGTCGCTCTCAATACAACCGATTATTTTATTTTTTGGTGGGGCTATATGTTGTATTTTAATCATAGTGATACACAATCTATAGTTCGTTCTCTAAAATCGGGTGCTAATGGGAATGTATAGGACTGATACTTACTAAATGCCCGGTGCCCCAGGAAGAATCATTGAAGGCATAGCAACCGCAGGTTATTTTCTATACAACAAGGGAGCCGAAATACTCAATGATAACGATTGGGGGTATGGAATTTATATTACACTTGTTTGGCCAAGTGTACCTACAAGTATAGATCCTCAAAAATAAGGTTATGGTAATTTTAAAACTACTATTTAGTTTTTCAAAAGAGTTCTGTTCATAGGAACTGGACTTTTTTTATTTTAAAAAATGCCCCTCCTTTTTAAGTAAAAGGTGTACAGAAGGATGTTACACTCGACCTGGAGGGGATTTTTTGTAGAATGACAAAAGAAAAGAAGTTTCAAAGTAAGACCTTTTCACTCCCAATGACATTTACCGGCTATGTCCTCTTATGAACAACAAAACCAATTACATAAAATAATAGTGCCGGGAAGAAAAACATCGTATACACTGCAGCATCACCAGAAATAAGCCCATTTCTATACAACAGTAATAATACAAACAAACTTACAACGGATATCGCATAGGAATAGTAGCCTGCTTTTTCTTTCACATAACGAATTCTCTCGTCATATTCTCCATCTTTATAGGTGATTCCTGTGAGAATTGCCGATATCCCAATAAATAGTGTAAATATATTCTCATAATTCACCTGTTTGAAGATATCTATAATTCCAAATAGGGTAATGATGATGCCGACTGCTAAATGAAAAATTTCTCCTTTCGTCTTCTGCATGATTTATTCCTCCCAAAATATAGTGTACTTTCATTAAAGTACTAGGAAATTGGCAGATTAAAATGAGTGGGGGGGTTTAATTTCCATTCTCATAGATATGATCGATTGACCAGCCCCCTATCTAATATGTGAGCTAATTTTCCTTGTGACCTCTTGACTTAGTTCCTCACCCCGTTAACAAAAACAAACCATTTTTCCCATTCATTGGATATATACTAATTATAAATGATTCCTTTTCAATTTGTCAAGTTACCTTTACACCAGGCATCATTCGGGGACAACCTTACCAAAAAGAACACACCCCTAAGGGGTAGCATCGGCTTCACACAAGGCGTTTCCAATGTCCGCTTTAGGGGTGTACTTTAGGGGTGCATATTTTTGAACGTTCAAGTTTTATTTAGGCAGTTGTTCGTACAACTGTATTTCTTTACGGTAGACTGTTTCGTCGTCATGAGGATTCATTACCCGGATCTCCACTTCCCACTTTCCATCGAAAGGCAGGAAAGCCCCTTCGGCTTTATAGCTGTACAGCTTGAATCCGGGGAAAGAAATATCCTTTTCGGACTGTTCCGTCCTGTTGAGAGGAACCTCAATAGGGGCAAGCCCTTCTTCCCCGTCACCGGTCACGTTCCTTTTTTCTTTATATTTCAGAATAAATTGAACCCGTTTCGGTTCACCCATGGACTCAGGCAGCCAGACTTTTGTCATAAACTTGTTGACTCCAGGGACATTTGGGGTGATGGAAGCGGTCATATGAATCTGTTCCCCCATCTCATGCCAGTATAAAGGTTCGTTGGATGGTGTAGGAGAAGTGTATGTCAGAAATCCAACAATCCCGATTATCCCCAGCATAAGTGTAAAATCCACTCTCAACCACTGCTTCAGGGAGCGTTCCCCTTTGTTCTTCATATACATGCGGATGAAGGCCGCAACGATAATGACAATTAGGACAAGTCCAGATTTGACTAAAAGCAGCACTCCCCAAGTAGTATAAAGCAAGTAACGAAAACTTGGCAGAAATAAAAAAGTAGAAAGAATACCTGTAGCTGCCAAAATCAAAATACTGATGAAGGCCGTTTTAGAAAAGCGGGACAAATAGGGCAGGACCAGTTCTTTTTGTTTGCGCCAGAGCACAAAAGCAAGCAGCAGGCCCCCCGTCCAGAACGAAGCAGCGATCAAATGGATACAATCGCTTGCGATGGTTACCGGGCGCGGAGTATACACAGCCGCATGGCCGGTTGACCCTTTTGTAATGAGAAGGGCCAGAACCCAGGCAATATCCGTCCACTTGTTGCGGCCCAGCAGAACAAATCCGGTAAGGGACAGGATAAAGGTGATCAGCCAGCTGAGTCCTACGCTTGTACGGACTATTAGAGTACCCAGATCGGCAAGCCCTCCTTCTCCCAGCAAAGTCTCTAAATGGGTGGATATTACCAGAAGCAGGGCAACCAAATGAGCCCGCTGGAGATTTAGCGTCCAGAAAGATAATTCTTTCCTAAAGGACCCCGGTTCTACCCCGGACATTCTCAGCCAGATCAGCCATCCGGCCAAGGAAAGAAGCGTAAAATACCAGAGTCCTCTTGACAGATTTTGAATTAGCTGGCCGGAAGTTCCGCCTCCATGATGATGACCGCCCGAATTGGGGGTATTCCCCTGCTGGCCGGATGGCGGAGCATTATTTTGTGCAGTCTCTCCGATCGTAATGGGGTAACTTCCGCTTACCGGATGCCCGTCAGCAGAAATAATATGATACGACACAACATAAATTCCGTCTTTCAGTTTAGGCAGCTGCAGTTCCAGACCGGTCCGGTCACTAGACAAAACCGCCTGATTATCTGTGGCGGACTTCCCGTTCTGGTCCAGTACTTTGATATAGTAAAGGCCATCTTCCAATCTTTCGTTAAAGGTTAAGGATATCCGCCCGGGCGGTTCCTTGATCACGCTGTTCTGTTCAGGTTCGGCTTTCAGCAAAGAAGCATGGCCATATGTCATTTGCGGGGACCAGTTCCAAAGCAGTATCCCTGCGAACAAAATAAGCATCCAGGCATGCAAACGCTTTATCAGCTTTTTGTTTCTGTTCATTCCAACCTCCGGATCTTACAATCGTTATCCATCAAGTATAAGTCAATAACATTTTTCACAACAAGGACAGACATGACAATTCTATGAAAAAAATATAAAAAAAGCCAGAAGTAAAACGGTTCCTTTCTTACAAGGAAACAAAAAAAGAAACAGCGACAGCTGCCACTGTTCTTTATGCCTGCTTTACTTTTTCTCTTGTTTTGGCAATGATTTTCCGTATACTGTCTTCCGATAAATGGTATTTATGAATTAATTCCACCACAGTGGAGCCATTCTGATACATCTGGTAAATCTCTCTGTTTCTTCGTTCGATCACTAGGCGGGTCCCATTATTCTCTCCCCACCCGGCTCTGCGGTTTTCTTTTTTAGGAATATAAATAATTTCGCCCTGTATATAGTCTTGCAGTTGCTTTAACAGACTGGGCGGCAGGATATCTTTACCGTTCTTATAACTCATGGATGAAACCCTCCTCATTGTAGCAATAGCTCGTTTCAATCAGGTACTGAGCAACTTTGCCGAGGGGTTTCATCTCCCTACTTTTTATTTCAAAAGGAAATAAAAAAACACGATAGCCAAATCTGGATCGTGCCTGAACGTTGTATGTATAGAAAACCTATACAGACAGGTATACGGTTATTCCAGATCAGATATTCGGCTAGGGATGAAACACCTCGGATTGGAAAAATACGGAATTGGGTGTCATTCTCATTGTAAAACTCTCCTTTCGTTCAAATTTAGATACTTCCATTATATGGGCAATAAAACAAACTGTCTAGAAGAAAACTAAGGGAGAGGCCTTTCAGCCTCCCTGCATCCAATGATTTCCGCAGGTTAAACGGAAATCACCTCGTGTTGGATGATCAATGCCATCGCCTCCTTTCAAAAGGATTAAGCCGGCTTGCACTTTTATTTTACTTATGCCTCCTCCCTTCATCAAGTGAAAGAACAACTATAACTATTCTCTCCGGAAGAAACAGGCTCCGGACAGGAATACATCATGTTTGTTTTGGTTTATGTCAGGTATGATATCCGGTAATGGGATATTTTTCTGCAGCTTATTTAAAGAAAGCAGGATTTTTCGATTTTTCCCAGAAGAATAAATAATAGTAAATATTTTTGTTTCAAAAGGATAACATCCGCTTTTCAGGTTCTGTCTTTATTATGAAGAGGTGAGATACGATGTTTGAGATGCTGATCTGCCAGAAAAACAAAGTGAAAGTCGCTTGCGGCGCGGACATCATGGTGGGAATTATATCCTCCTATTATGAACAGTTTCAGTTAATCAAAGTAAACAACGTGCTGCTCCCCATTGAACACATTCATTGGATCGAAGTGCTGGATGAAGACCTTGAATGCACTCCTATGAACAACCCCCCTTTCCAAACCTGCGCCCGGTTGGTCAATTGTTTGCCCCCCTATAACCTGGTCAACCAAGAAAGAACGGGCAAACCTGCTTCCCCGAGATGAGAGTCCTGTAAAGGAAAACGACTTCACCTTTCTTATAAAAGATAGTGGTCGCTTTCCGGTGAGTGTCCCATTAAAAAAGAAGCGAAACACTCTCTGAAGAACTTCGGCTCTTGCTGTGTTCGGTCCAGGGAGTGTTTTTCGTTGAAAAGGAAAACGTTTGAATTTCATACAGCCGTTTTGTACGATACACAAGAGAAAAAGCTTGTACTTATCCGGACAAAAGAACCGAGAGGAGGATCTGCCATGAATTTGCGAAAACTGAAGCTGCTGTGCATATTTTTGCCGGCTGCAGTTATTGGCGGATTTGAATATATCCGGCATGAATTTATGCTGAATCTGTTGTCCATGGAAACGGGTAATGTCTACATAACACTAATGACCCTGCTTCTCTCCTATTTCTTTACTGCGTGGATGTTTGAACAGATTGAGAGAAGCAACCAGAGCCTCGCCGAGGAAAAAACAAAACGGGCGGTATACGAGGAAAGAGAACGTTTTGCCAACGAGCTTCATAATAATCTGGCCCAGACGCTGTTTTTTCTCAATGTAAAGCTTAAACAGGGTAAAATTGAGGAGGCCAGGGCCGCTGTTTCGGAAATCGATAACCATTTAAGACAAGCCATTTTTAATTTGCGTACACTTCCGGAAGAAGGCACTTCCCTAAAAGACCGGTTAAGCAAATGGCTCACGGACTGGGAAACCTTGTCCGGCATTGATGTAGAGACAAGGATCGGCCTCCCTGAAAGGGTATTTGCCCCGGCTGAAGAAGTGCTATTGTTTGGTATTGTTCAGGAAGCTTTCACAAATATCCGTAAACATTCCGAAGCAACAAAAGCCTGCCTTTCTCTTCAAGGAGGGAAAGACAACTGGTCTCTAGAAATCCGGGATAATGGGAAAGGATTGCTGAATATTCAGAGTTCCCATAAGCATTATGGAATCCCGATGATGCAAAAAAAAGCAAATAAATTAGGTGCCTGCTTTACCCTTACAGCCCCGGACGGGGAGAAGGGAACCCGCCTGCATCTTTATCGAGAAAAGGAGTGCTGGTTATGAATTACTGTGAACCTTACCGGGTACTGCTTGCGGATGACCATCCGCTGGCCCGGCAGGCCGTGCTTAGCCTGCTGGAAGAGGATGCGATATTTACGGTTGTAGGGGAAGCCCGTCACGGGGAAGAAGCTGTCCTCTTATCTTCTCAGCTCAAGCCGGATTTGGTGCTGTTGGATATTAACATGTCTCCAATGAACGGCCTGGATGCCCTCCGTCTGATCAAACAGAAGCAGCCCCACATTAAGGTCGTCATGCTTACGGTATCAGATAATGTCGCAGATTTGTTTATCGCAGTCCAATTTGGGGCCCAAGGCTATCTGTTAAAAAACATGGATCCCGATGAATGGCTGCTATACCTGCATGCCCTCCTGGATGATAACTCCGAGGTAGCCCGGAAGATGGCGGACCGTATTATGAGCCAGTTCAGATCACCGGTTAAAGGAACGGAACAGGACCCGAGTCCTTCTGTACTGACAGCCAGGGAAACCGAGATCGTCGCCCATGTATCTAAAGGGTATAACAACAAACAAATCGCCCTCCGCCTTTCCATATCCGAAAATACCGTAAAGAATCATATGAAGAATATTTTGGATAAACTTAATCTGGAAAACAGGGTCCAGTTGACAGCCTATGCAGTTAAACATCAACTGACACATTATGGGCATATTTCCGAGTAAAAATAGCCCGATTGAGCCATACATCCCTCTCTTCACTTCGTGTAAAGTGAGTAAATAGAAGCCAAATTGAAAGGACTGTGTATATTGCAATGAAAAAAATCACAATGTATCTTTGCGCTTTACTTATGAGCGCCTTTCTTTTTGCCGGTACCGCCAGTGCCCATGTGACGGTTTCGCCAAACGAAGCCATACAGGGTTCCTATCAAAAGTTTGTAGTCAAGGTTCCAACTGAAAAAGGAATCCCTACCACCCAGGTGAAAGTTAAATTCGATATATCCAATGTGAAGGTATCTTCCTTTGAGCCAAAGCCGGGATGGACCTACGAAACAGCCAAGGACGAACAAGGAAATATTACGGGTGTCACCTGGAAGGCCCGGGGAGACGGTATTAAAAAAAATGAATTTGCGGAATTCAGCATGCAGGGAAAAATTGCCGACAATGCGGCCTCCATCACTTGGAAAGCCTATCAGACATATTCGGATGGAAGTATTGTAGAATGGACCGGAGCTGAAGGCTCGGATAAACCTGCTTCTATCACGAAAGTACAGCCTAAGCCCGCAGGAGCAACGAAGGATAGCCACGGAAACACTCAGCTTTCAGCTCCTGAACAAGCCGCAGACAGCGCTACGAATACTCCGCTGTATCTTTCCATAGCAGCCCTTGTCGTAAGCGTACTCGCCCTTTTGATCTCTATATTTAAAAAGAAGGCCTGATCTTCTCTTCACATGAAAAAACCGGCTGGCTGGAGCAGCCGGTTTTTTGTTAAGCCTCAAGTACTTTTATAAGGCTGTTTCACTTTTTGCAGCCTTAGCGCGTTAAGTACAACGCTCACGGAACTGAGAGCCATGGCCGCCCCTGCCAGCCATGGAGCCAGAAAGCCTGCAGCGGCAACCGGAATGCCAACCGTATTGTAGGCCAAGGCCCAGAACAGGTTCTGCCTGATATTAACCATCGTACGGCGGCTCATGAACAGTGAATCCGCAATTGCATGGAGATCACCCCGCATCAGTGTAATATCTGCGGCTTCGATGGCCACATCCGCTCCGGTTCCCACGGCCATCCCGATATCGGCGGCCGCAAGAGCAGGAGCATCATTGATGCCGTCCCCCACCATCGCTACACGAAAGCCTTGTTCCTGAAGCCGCTTCACCTCATCTGCTTTACCTTCGGGAAGCACTTCCGCTCGTACTTCTTCAATCCCAACCTGGCGGGCAATAGCTGTGGCCGTCCGTACATTATCTCCGGTTATCATCATGAGACGAAGTCCCATCCCATAAAGCCTTCGGATAGCGGAAGCTGAGGTTTCCTTCACTGTATCAGCGGCAGCGATTATCCCGGCGAACGTACCGTCCACTGCTCCCAGCATGGCTGTTTTCCCCGCTTCTTCCAGCTTGCGCAATGTATCCTCTGCCTGTTGAATATCGGCCCCTAGTTGTTTCATTAAACGGCGGGTACCTACCGCTACCTTATGTCCGTTGACGGTGGCGAGAATACCGTCTCCCGGCACTGCTTCAAACGTTTCCGGTTCAATCAGACAAATACCCCTCTCCTCAATTCCGGTAACAATAGCCTGCGCAAGAGGATGCTCTGAACGTTTTTCGGCAGATCCGACAAGTTCCAGAAATGTTCCCTCGTTGAAGCCGTCAATAGGGATGACGTCTGTCAGTTCGGGTTTCCCTTTGGTCACAGTTCCTGTCTTATCCAGCACAATCGTATCGACTGCCTGCGCCGTTTCGAGAACGTCTCCTCCTTTAAACAGGACTCCCCATTCAGCTGCACGGCCGGATCCGGCCATAATGGAAGTCGGGGTTGCGAGCCCTAATGCGCAAGGACAGGCAATAACAAGAACAGCAATAGCTTTTTCCAAAGCAACGGCAAAATCCCCAGGGGAGACAAAGATATACCAGATGAGAAACGTGAGGATAGCAATCCCTACTACAATCGGCACAAAAATACCTGAAATGGTATCGGCAATCCGCTGGATAGGAGCTTTAGCCCCCTGAGCCTGTTCTACCACTTTTACGATTTGAGCCAGTGCCGTGTCTTTTCCTACTTTTGTAGCTTTCATCCGCAAGGAACCGTTCCTGTTGATGGTAGCTCCAATGACCGTATCGCCCGCTTCTTTTTCCACCGGAATACTCTCTCCTGTGAGCATGGATTCATCTACACTGGATGAACCGCTAATAACTTCCCCGTCTACAGGAATTTTTTCACCCGGCCGAACCATAATTTCATCACCGGTAACTACTTCTTGAACGGGAATCTCGATTTCCTTACCGTCTCTGATCACTACAGCCGTCTTAGCCTGTAGGCCAAGCAAGGATTGAATGGCTTCCGAGGTTCTGCCTTTGGCTAAGGCCTCGAACAATTTGCCCAGGGGGATTAATGTAATCAGAATCGCACTTGTTTCAAAATATAATTCCGGAGCGTGATGACTGTTTGATCCGGCTGATAGAATCGTTTGGTAAAGACTATAAAAATAGGCGGAGGATGTCCCCAGTGCTACCAGAACATCCATATTCGCGCTTTTATTTCGGAGTGCTTTGTAGGCCCCCACATAAAACTGTGCTCCAATAATAAACTGAACAGGCGTTGCCAGAATAAGCTGAATCCAGGGGTTCATTAATATATCTGGTGTCCATATCCAGGAAGTCCACTGAAAATGGCCAACCATGGTCCACAGCAAAGGAACGGAGAACAGCGCCGAAAAAAGCAGCTTCATTTGTTTGCGGCGGATCTCTTGCATTTTATGATCCGTCTTGCCCTCTTCTCCGGCTTTCGGTTCGGCTTGATAACCAAGCTGACTGACCTTATCCAGGATGTCCTTTTCCGTAACCACTCCTTCATAGTATTCGACAGCAGCTGTTTCAAGGGCCAGGTTCACATTTGCCCCGGCAATGCCGGGCATCCGGTTCAGGCCTTTTTCTATCCGGTTTGCACACGCGGCACAGGTCATGCCGGATATATTGAATTCCGCTTTTTTCTTAACCACTCCGTACCCCAGGTTATGGATTTTTTGTTCCACTTCCTCCACTTTAATCTGTCCGGGATCATAAATGACGGTTGCTTTCTCTAAAGCCAGGTTCACATTTGCCTCCTTTACCCCCGGCATTTTACTTACGGACTTCTCAATACGGACTGCACACGCGGCACAAGTCATCCCCGTTACTTCCAGCGTAATTTGTTTGTCGCTCATGGCACTACCTCCCATTATACCCCCCTACCCTATATTGAAGGGGTAAAAAATCCGGCATGCCCTGTTCAGGGCTTCCGGTAGTGTAAGGATCTCTTTATTTCACGTCGTAACCTTGTTCTTCAATGGCTTCTTTGATCGCTTCAAGATTTGCTTTCCCGGCATCATATTCCACTTCAACAGACTTGGTTTCGAGGCTCACTTTGGCCTTGCCACCCGCTTCCTTGACCGCTCCCTCGACTGATTTGACACAATGCCCGCAAGACATGCCTTCCACTTGCAAAGTTACTTTTTCCATGTTTATCTCTCCTTTTACAGTTATTTTATCAGTTTGTTTACGGTAATGAGGAGTTCGTCAATCACTTCAGGCTCCCCATTTTGAATCCGGTTTATGACGCAGCTTTTCATATGATGCTCCAGCAGCAGCTTTCCAACGCCATTGAGGGCAGATTGGATGGCAGCGAGCTGGTTGAGTACATCATCGCAATAAGTATCTTTCTCAATCATTCCTTTAACACCCCGGATCTGTCCCTCAATCCGGTTCAATCTGGTTACGAGGCTATTCTTTGTCTTATCCGAATGATGGCTCTTGCGTTCCAGCATCGGTGATTCATTCGCATGCTCCATACTTCATCCCTCCCTCGTTTCCAATTGTACTATACCCCATACCCTATGTAAAGAGATTCTTTTTCTATTATCCGTCTTTTCTTTCGTAAACTTCAAAGTAATACGTATAAGGATTTCGTTCATCCTTGATTCCCTGCTCGGAAGAGATTTTTACCCATTCCGAAGGAGAAATGTCCGGAAAAAAGGTGTCCGCCTCAAACGTTTCCTCAATCCGGGTGATATACAGCCGGTCCGCACGCGGCCAGAGAAGCCGAAAAATCTCCGCTCCTCCGATTACAAACACTTCCTCCGTAGACGAAACGGCAAGGGCTTCCCGGGGAGAATGAACCACCGTACATCCTTCTGCGCGGTACCCCTTATTTTGGGTTAAAATTATATTTTTTCTTCCCGGCAGCGGTTTACCAATAGATTCATAAGTCTTACGTCCCATGATAATATCTTTTCCCATCGTGACCCGTTTAAAATATTTCAGATCTTCGGGCAAATGCCAGGGAAGCTGATTACGGACACCGATCCCCCGCTGTCTGTCCATAGCTAACATATAAGAAAGCATGTGATTGTCCCTCCTTATTTTCCCGCCGGTTGTTCTGCACGATTCCTCCGGGCTTTATACAGCTACCGGAGCTTTAATAGACGGATGCGGATCGTACCCTTCCAGGCGGATATCCCCCACTACAGCATCAAATACAGAAGAAACCTCCGGATTAATATAAAGGCTTGGCAGCTGTTTAGGTTCACGGCTGAGCTGAAGCTTTACCTGGTCTACATGATTGGAATAAACATGAGCGTCACCCAGCGTATGAATGAATTCTCCCGCCTCAATCCCGCATTCGTGGGCAATTAAATGGGTGAGCAAAGCATAACTGGCTATATTGAAAGGAACCCCCAAGAAAATATCCGCACTCCGCTGATACAATTGACACGATAACCTGCCCCGTGTCACATAGAACTGAAACAGGGTATGGCAGGGCGGGAGAACCATGGACGGAATATCTTCTGGATTCCAGGCAGAGACAATCAGCCTCCGGGAATCAGGATTAATCTTGATGGTATTTATGATATCCCGCAGTTGGTCGATGGTTTGGCCGTTAGAGGTTTTCCATGCCCTCCATTGTTTCCCGTATACATTTCCCAAATCCCCGAATTCCAGGGCAAATTGCGGGTCCTTCAGAATTCGTTCCGTAAACTTATTCATCTGCTCTTCATATTGAATCAGGAAGGCTTCATCCCTTTGAGAGCGGAGGCCGAAATCCGTCATATCCGGCCCCTGGTAGCTAGAGCTTTCCACATAATGTTTAAAAGCCCACTCATCCCAAATGTGGTTATTATGTTCAAGTAAATATCGTATATTGGTATCTCCCTTGATAAACCAAAGCAGTTCACTGACAATCAGCCGGAAAGGTATCCGTTTGGTCGTGAGCAGCGGAAACCCTTCCTGAAGGTTAAATCTCATCTGATACCCAAAAAGAGAGACCGTTCCTGTACCGGTGCGATCCTCTTTTATTTCTCCGTGCTCCAGTACGTGGCGGCAAAGTTCCAAGTAAGCCTGTTCGTTTTTACTCATAAAAGTCTCCTGCTCCTTCCATCTTCTTGCTACTTAACTGGTTGTCTACAATATTGGCAAATCATCTGATGTTGGTTAACCAGTTTCTCTCCAAATGCGTCAGAACCGACAGCCCCCAGCATGTTCACTACCGTACCGGACAAGGAAACCGCAACCGCCTGATTGGCCCCCTTACCTCCGGGGCAATAGCTTGTCTTCATCGCCGGAGTTGTCTCTCCAGGCTTTGGAAAGTTCCGAACCTGCTGTACCAAGTCCATATTTAAGCTGCCAATCACCGATATCTTCCCACTTATCGCCAATTTTCTCACCTCCATACTGCCCGTTCGAATAAAAAGTCCTTCTTATTTTAGCATTGAAAGGGGCTTTGAGCTAATATGAAAAAACTGCCGGATAAAAGGTTAAAACCCTTCACACGGCAGCTTTCTTTGATCAAAACTCTTTATGACATACAAGAAAACCAGCTTTCCTTCAAGATCCGGATCACATTATCCAAAGCAAGTTTAGTAGCGTACTTGCATTCTTCCAATCCTTCAAATTCTATGGACTGCCTGAAGATAAAACCCGTGGTTCTCGACGCTTGTTGTGATTCCGTACGTTTTTATGATATTTCGGCTTATTTCACAATTAAAACAGGAATCTTGGCCCGCTGTACAACGTTATGGCTGACGCTTCCCAAAATAAATTCTCGGATAGGACCGAGCCCGCGGCTTCCCATCACAATCAAATCATAATTGCCTGCTTCCGTATGTTTCAGAATCTGCTCGGCCGGGTTCCCTTTGAGCAGTTCCACTTTTACCGGATTAGGAAGCTCTTTAAGCTCCTCCCTAATTTCCTGGAGCATTTGTTTGGTTTCTTGTTCAATTTCTTCTTCATAAGTCGGCGGAGCCACTACAAAAGCAGATCCCATAATGGAGGAAGGCAGATACAGCACATGAATGACCTCAAGAGCAATATCCGGATCTCTTTTGGCATACTCTGCCGCTTTTTTTAAAGCCTTTTTGGAAAGATTAGACCCATCATAAGCTACTAGGACATGTTGGAAACACATTATTCTTCATCTCCCTTCGTAACAGAAGACCCTGTTTCTCACTGAATAACTTTGACTGCGGCCTGATAATCTCCTTCCGTTCCCGAAAGGATTCCTTGAACTTTTTATGAAGTTCAAAATGATAATAAAAAAGCCCCTTTAGCAGGAAAAACGCTTTGGCAGCAGTCTTATTCCAAATCTTAAAGGGACTCTAGCAACATGTGGCTTTTGGCCCGCGGGTTTTATTCTCCGTCGGTAAATGCCTGGTATTGCTCAGCCGTAAGCAGTTCCTTCAAAGCTTCGGGAACGGATACTTCTACCTCTGCAAGCCAGCCATCTTCATAAGGGTTCGTATTTGCCACTTCCGGAGAAGTTTCCAGAGTCTTGTTTACACTCTTTACCACACCGTTCACGGGACAGAAAATATCCGATACGGTTTTAACAGACTCTACGCTTCCAATGCTCTCATCAGCAGTCACGTTAGCCCCTTCCTGCGGAAGCTCCACAAATACGATATCTCCCAGCTGTGCCTGGGCAAAATCGGTAATTCCGATGCGTACCAGATTATCGGAAAGTACTTTCACCCATTCATGTTCTTTGGTATATAACAGATCAGGTAACACTTGGCTCACTGCACTAATCTCCCCTCTGCTTGTTCAAAGTTTGATTTAAGAGTAATCCAACGAAAAGACCAAAGTCAAGTCATACTGTATATTACGGATCTCTGTTAAAGAAAGTTCTATTGACAAATGGTCCCAGAAAAGCATAATAATAAAGATAGTATGATTGCTTACACAATCACAAATCGGGCGAATGAAGGTGCAGGGAGAGATTGCGCATGGACGTAACGCCGAAGGAGTAAGCCCAGCGGGGTGAATCTCTCAGGCAAAAGGACCTGTACCGGACGCATCTCTGGAGAGTTCTGCTGCCGCTTTTTATACGCTAAAATCGCCTGCCCGGCAGACAAAAAAAGCTAGGGGCAGAGTAACAGCAGCAAGCCTGGAGCAGACACCAACGGGGAAACTTGACCGCGGGCATCCCCTGCCTGTGGTGAAGGTAACTCTCAGGTAACAAGGACAGAGCAAAAAGTATGTCTTATTTGGACTGCATACTTTCTGCTCTTTTTTGCGTGCATCGAATTTATCTTCTTTTGTTTGGAACGTGCTTTTTTCCCCGAATCAGATGGATATCTGAACGATGAAACGGTTGAATCTTTTTCAAATACGCTAAAGCAAAGGATGATTTTATGTTAAAACGAACTCCCCTCTACCCCGTTTACGAGCAGTACGGTGCAAAACCGATTGATTTTGGCGGCTGGGAACTGCCTGTACAATTCTCCGGCATTCAAAGGGAGCATGAGGCTGTCCGCAGCCATGCCGGACTTTTTGACGTTTCCCACATGGGCGAAGTGTTTGTTTCCGGCCCTGATTCTCTATCCTTCCTTCAACATCTGACTACCAACGATTTAAGCAAAATTCAAGACGGACAATGTCAATATACCCTTATGTGCTATCCGGACGGAGGAGTGGTCGATGATCTTTTAATTTACCGTCTTAGTGAACACAAATATATGGCGGTTATCAACGCCTCCAATATTGAAAAAGACCTTGAATGGATACAGCAGCATAATAAGTCGGGAGTAAAACTCGATAACGTTTCGGACCGGACCGCACTTCTCGCTCTTCAAGGACCGCTTGCCGAAACTGTACTGATGAAGCTGGTGGAACCGGGTCAACATGAGAAAATCCGTGAGCTGAAGCCCTTCCGTTTCGTCCAGGATGTCGCCGTTAGCGGGAAGCGTGCCATTCTTTCCCGGACCGGATATACCGGAGAGGACGGATTTGAGCTGTATGTGGAAAGCGGTGATGCGGTTTACCTGTGGAACGAACTGCTGCGGGTCGGAGAACCCGAAGGGCTGATTCCTGCGGGCCTGGGTGCACGCGATACACTTCGTTTCGAAGCACGGCTTCCCCTATATGGACAAGAGCTCTCTGCTGATATTTCACCACTTGAAGCCGGTTTATCTTTCTTCGTCAAGCTTGACAAAGGAGATTTTATCGGACGGAAAGCGCTTTCCTTACAAAAAGAGCAGGGTGTTCCCCGCAAGCTGGCAGGTGTGGAATTACTGGAACGGGGTATTCCCCGGAGCCATTATCCGGTATATGCAGACGGTAAACAAATCGGGGAAATCACTACAGGTACCCAATCCCCAACCCTGAAAAAAAGTGTAGGGCTTGCTTTAATCGACAGTGCTTACTCGGCCCTGGATACTGAGCTGTATGTAGAGATTCGCGGCAGGCAGATAAAAGCCAAAGTAGTCAAAACCCCATTCTATAAACGGGCAGGCAAGTGACCTTCCAGGACACAGCCGAAGAGAGGAGATCGAATCGATTATGTTGCACCGATATTTACCGATGACAGAGCAGGATCAGACCGATATGCTGAAAACAATCGGCATCACTTCCATTGATGAATTATTCGCAGATATCCCCGAGGAAATCCGTTATAAAGGACGACTCCGGGTTTCCGAAGCCATGGACGAACAGGCTCTCCTTCGCTATATGCACCGTCTTGCCGGGAAGAACGCCGATACTCAGCGGCATACTTCTTTCCTTGGAGCCGGTATTTATGATCACCATCTTCCGGTCATCATTAATCATGTAATTTCCCGTTCTGAATTTTATACAGCCTATACGCCTTATCAGCCTGAAATCAGCCAGGGAGAACTTCAGGCCATCTTTGAATTTCAATCTTACATTTGTGAATTGACCGGCATGGCTGTTGCCAATGCTTCCATGTATGACGGTCCGACCGCACTTACGGAAGCGGGTGCACTCGCCGCCTCCGCAACCGGACGCGGCCGAGTCGTGATCTCCCGCTCCGTTCATCCGGAAGCAAGAAAGATCCTAAGGACTACCGCCCCCGGGTTGAATCTTGATATCGCCGAGATTCCGGTCAAAGGCGGGGTTACCGACCTGGAATCACTCGCTTCCGCGATCAGCAGCGATACTGCTGCCGTAATCGTACAATCACCGAATTTCTTCGGGTGTATCGAAGATATCAGGGCTGTGGAACCGCTGATCCACCAGGCAGGGGGACTGCTTGTGGTGAGCGCCAACCCGCTTACACTCGGACTTCTGGAAGCACCGGGCAAGCTAGGAGCCGATATTGTAGTCGGAGATTGTCAGCCGCTTGGCATTGCCGCTTCACTGGGCGGTCCGACCTGCGGTTACTTCGCCGTCACGAACAAGTGGATGCGCCGTATGCCGGGCCGGATCGTCGGCCAGACCGTGGACCGCGACGGAAAGCGTGGTTTCGTGCTTACCCTGCAAGCCAGGGAGCAGCACATCCGCCGTGAGAAAGCGACAAGTAACATTTGTTCAAACCAGGCGCTTCTGGCCCTTTGTGCCTCGGTCTATCTGTCCGCTATGGGCAAACAGGGGATTCAAGAGGTGGCCAGGCTGAATGTACAAAAGGCCCATTATGCAGCCGCCAGACTCGAAGAAGTAACTGGTATCAGCCTTGCTTTCAAGGAAGACAGTTTCTTTAATGAATTCGTGATCAAATTGCCGGAGGGAACAGATTTAACCGCCCTTAATCTGAAGCTGCTGGAAAAAGGTTTCATCGGCGGCTACGATCTGGGGCTGGACGATCCCGCTCTGAAGCATCACATGCTGATTGCCGTAACTGAGCAAAGGACAAAAGAAGATATCGATCAATTTACGCAAGCATTGGAGGGTCTGTTATGAGCGAGAACAAACACGACAAAGCGCTTATTTTTGAAATGAGCAGCCCGGGCCGGGTAGGATATTCCCTTCCTGACTGCGATGTTCCGGAACAGGATTTGGACAGCCTGATCCCGAAAGCTTTGCAGCGAGAGAAACCTGCTGAGCTTCCTGAAGTATACGAAGTGGATGTCATCCGCCATTATACTGCCTTGTCCCGTCGTAACTTCGGAATTGATAACGGTTTTTATCCGCTTGGCTCTTGTACGATGAAATATAACCCTAAAATTAATGAGGATATAGCCCGCATTGCCGGATTTGCCCATATTCATCCTTATCAGCCTGAAGAATCCATACAGGGAGCGCTTGAGCTTCTATACAATCTGCAGCAGGATCTTGCCGAGATCACGGGCATGGATCAGGTTACGTTGCAGCCTGCTGCCGGGGCGCACGGAGAATGGACCGGATTGATGATGATCCGCGCTTATCATGAAAGCCGTGGAGAAAAGCGGACCAAAGTCATCGTTCCGGATTCCGCTCACGGGACGAATCCTGCCAGTGCTTCCTCCGCAGGCTTTGATACGGTGACGGTAAAATCAAACGAACGCGGACTTGTAAATCTGGATGAGCTTAAGATCGTAGTTGGTCCGGATACGGCAGCCCTGATGTTGACTAATCCGAATACACTGGGACTGTTTGAAGAAGATATAACGGAGATTGCCCGAGTAGTCCATGAAGCCGGAGGCCTCCTGTACTATGACGGGGCTAACGCCAACGCTATCATGGGTATCACCCGTCCCGGAGACATGGGCTTCGATGTGGTTCACATGAACCTGCACAAAACGATGAGTACCCCTCACGGCGGCGGGGGGCCCGGTGCCGGTCCTGTCGGGGTAAAGAGCAGACTGATTCCGTATCTTCCCGCACCAATCGTAGATAAAAGAGAGGACGGAACTTTCTATCTCAATTCCGATTTTCCCGAGTCTATCGGACGGGTTAAAAGCTTTTACGGAAACTTTGGCATTCTGGTGCGCGCCTATACTTATATCCGGACATACGGGCCAGATGGACTGTGTAAAGTATCGGAATATGCCGTATTGAACGCCAACTACATGTTAAAGCGGCTTGCCCCTTATTTTGATGTACCGTTCAACCGCTTCTGCAAACATGAATTCGTGCTTTCCGGTACCCGCCAAAAAAAGCTGGGTGTAAAAACGTTGGACATGGCCAAACGGCTGCTTGACTTCGGTTATCATCCGCCTACCATTTACTTCCTGCTTAATGTGGAAGAATGCATCATGATCGAGCCTACGGAAACTGAAAGCAAAGAGACGCTGGATGGCTTTATCGATACCATGATTAGAATCGCCAATGAATCCGAAGAAAACCCGGAACTCGTCATCAATGCTCCGTATACAACAACCGTAAGCCGTCTGGATGAGGCTGGGGCAGCCCGCAAGCCCATACTGAACTGCAGCTGCGGGTAATCATGCCGGGCTGCTTATAAGCAAACCACTCCTTAAGGGTGTATTCCCGCCTGAAAGGAGTGGTTTTTTATAGCTCCGTTTTATATCTCCGTAATTCCTCCGGAATGGTGTTTCCAAAGGGCCTCAACCAATTGATGAGGGCAATACGGCATCGTTAGATGCCTCTATGTTGGAACCGGGCAGAAATCCATCCAAATTTTAAGCACCTTGTCCGAGCTTTCCTGCCTTGTTGTCCTGTGCTACAATGTTTTTATTATTCGAATCAATTTCATAAAACAACTGGCAGGCGTTTTGAAATTGATTCATTCATTCTAAGACTACTGGCGGTGATCTCTTATTAAAAAAAGAGCTGTTTATATCTTGCTTTTTATCCTTCTATTCGGCAGTTTGATCGGATTTGCTTTTTGGTTTCAATCTCACCTTTTCATATATGCGGCAAGTGCTGTTCCTCTTATTATTGTTCTGCTTCTTCCAAGCAAGTCGAAGAATCAGCTCCTGCAAAGCAATTCCAAGAAATTTAATATCAGGTTGGAACGGACACCCCCTTTGGAACTTGCTCCTATGGGATTCCTGTTTGCTACTTTCCATCCTGATCTCATTGATCGCAAGAAAAGCACGCTGTATATTAAGCTGGAGGATGCCGAATGGGTCCATGAACCTCATGTCCCTTATCGCCAGACTCTACTGGTAGAAATCGCTCCTGAACAGCTGCGCAGGCATGGCAAACATAAAAGTTGGATTGGTATCCCTATACATGATCTTTCCGCCTGTTTGTCCTCAGCAGCTTCCCCTTCGGTACAGCCGGAGTCCATACGCATTTCCATTCCCCTGGAGAATTTGGAACGGATCAACTCCGGACAAATCATCCGCACAAGAAAAAAACATCACACTTCTGCGTAATGGTCCGCTTGAATATCATAAAGAAAACCGCTTCTTGGAGCGGTTTTCTTTATGAAGCATTCCCTGCATTCTCCTTAACCGGTTAAGGTGCTAATCATGTATTGGACGAAGAAGGAAGCGCATACAAGGGGCGGTTCCAGCTCATTTCAGAAATCCGGTTGCACAGTTAGCCATGCCCCCTTCCAATGGCAGCTCAATGTTAAAAACCGTTCCCCGGCCTTTCTCGCTTTCCGCTACAATGGTCCCTCCATGATTTTTGATAATGTTATAGCTTACAGACAACCCAAGCCCGGTCCCTTCCTCTTTTGTTGTAAAAAACGGATCAAACAGCCTGGAAAGAGTATGTTCATCCATGCCTGGTCCGTTATCCCTCACTTGTATAAAGGCTTGCTTTTCTTTCTTCTTGGCTTTGATTTCAATCATTCCCTGCTGGCCTTCCCCTGATGCCGTCAGGATTTCAACCGCGTTTTTGACTAAGTTCGAGAATACTTGCTTCAACTGCTTGGTATCCACCCTAACCCATAAATCCGAATCCGCCTCTGTAATTTTGATTTGGCACCCCCGGAGTAATGCTTCGCTTTCAAACAGCATCACCACTTCTTTAAGCAAGGAAGAAATAAGAATTTTTTGCTTAACGGGCTTGGTAGGCTTCGACGAATTTAAAAACTCATAAATGATATCATTAGCCCGGTCAATTTCATCAATAATAATTTTCCCATAATCCTCCTTCCCCAGTTTGCTTAGTTCCGGCTGAAGAAGTTGAATAAATCCCCGTATCGATGTAAGCGGGTTACGGATTTCATGGGCAATAGCCGCAGCTATCTTGCCAAGCATGGCCAGCTTATCATTATAGTATGCGGATTGCTCGATTTTCTTAAATTCTGTTACATCCTTAACACTTATCAGAATGTCTCCGTCCAATTCATCGTCAAATTTAGCCGTAACCAGAAGGTGCCTGCCCCGTAAATTGGTAACTTCCTGAAAAGGGTTCCCTAACACGATCATTTCTTTGTACAGCTTATACAGAAGCCTTTTCGTGCTTTTTCCCAGATCCGGATGACGGATCAAATGGTAAAAATGATATCCTAAAATACTTCGTCTGGGAATCCCCAGAAATTGACCAAGTTTCACATTCGCAAAAGTCAGGTAGCCATCTTGATCAAACAAGGCGATTCCGCTATCCATATGTTGCAGTACATTTTCATATTTGCTTTTTACCGTCCGGGCTGAATGTTCACTTTGCAGCAGCAGCTCTCTCCAGTCCGTGGCGGCGGCAGCTTCTCTGGATCCTATCCGGCAATAAGCAATCAATTCCATAAGGAACAGGAAAGATTTATGATACATACGAAGCGCTTCTTCTGCATCTGCATGACGGATGATAGACAGCATACATTCTTCATGCATGGCAATGAGGTCTTCCGGCAAGTACGCCGTCAGTACGGGACCTAAAACAGACCGGTAACCCATACTGTCTTCACTTCCACCCGTCACAAATTGGTGTAAATGTTGAAGGTAAAGCTGACGAATATCAGTCATTTTGCTCCTCCTTGCTTTGACATTTAGAATAAGGCGGGAGTATGAACAGGATAGGCTCTTCCTTTCAAAACATATGTATTCAAGCGCTTGATATATCCAATTACATGATTATGGAAATGATTGTATCACACTATTTTCCAGAAGACGATAGATGCCCTAGGACTAGACAAAATAAGACAAAAAAGCCCCGGAAGGGGGCTTTTCCCGAAATTTTATTTTAACGAATCTTCAGAAGGCTTTGATTTTGAATCCGTGGGTGTTTTATTAGGCTGCCTTGGTTTCAGCTTTGTGGCCTCCCCGGAAGAGGGGGTCGGCGTAGGTTTTTGGGTTTGCCCGGTTTTGTCCTTTTCCTCATTTATATCGTCTTTCTGGGGTTCAGGAATTGTCGTTTGATTTCCATCCTGACCTGCTTCCATCCCGGGTTTGGCCATTCCGCCTTCTGTCAGATCTTTTTCTTGCTCCTGCTTCTCCTTCACCCGTTTATCCAGTTTGCCGGTCCGCTCGTCATCCACAAGCTCCCGAAACCCGGTTTTGGTTAAAGCTACATCCTGGCTCACCCATTTTTGAATTCCACCGTATTGGGCAGCCAGCTTATAAACAGATTGCTCCTTGAAATCATCCAGAGAAAGGTTGGTTCCCTGGTTTTTTGCATTCAAATAAATAGCATATTTACCAGCAGAGATTCCCTTAAGAGCCGCGGCTTCCCTTAATTCATTAGGAACAGAGAAAGCCGTAACCGTGAACCCGTTCATCTGGTCCTTATGCTCTGTTTCCAAATAACGGTTTACGCTATCCTTGAGGTCTTTGGCCAGCAAGTCATCGTCCAAGGATTCTTTATCCCCTACCAGGGTACTGGAAATAATAATATCCCCTTCCGATTTGCCAAGAGCACCTTTAGAATCATCAGCCACTTCTAAAATTTCCCTTACCACTTCCTGGAGTGTCTTTCCCTTATAGGTTATCATGGAAATCAGCTTTTCCCCGTCTTTATTCAAACCCGTGGCTTCAAGTACAATCTCTTTTTTATCAATACCCACTTCTATACTTGGATTGATATCCATGGAGACATAGGCCACAACCTGGGGTCCTGGGACAAGGCCGATCAAACCCGTTGCCAGGATTACGAAAAGAAACACAGCTGCAGTTAAACTTGAGACCAGTTTCCAATTGAACGTACGCTTTTTAATAAGACTTTCTTCAGTGAAACTTACTTCTTCCCCAATCTCTACTTCTCTAGTTCCCCGAGGAATTCGGTTGAATATTCCGTTTGGCTGCATCACGATGAGTGTATTGCCACTGATCTCCATGACAATTCCTTTATTCATACGCCTCTCTTCTTTCTTTCGTGGTATGATGATCCTCTTCAAGCTGAAGATAATCTTTCAAGTAGGGATAAGGACCGTGACAAATCAACGCTACAGCGATCAGAAATTTCCGGTTACGCTCAAGCGTTTTTCGCGACACGCTGACTTGTCCAAGTAATTCTTTGATCGGCAGTTGACGCTTTTGTTTTAAGAGGCGCATTAATTCAATATCTTCAGAAAGCTGTTTTCCAATGGCAAACAGCATTCTCCTGGAATCCTCATGTTTAGGTGAAACTTCCACCAGGTCGAGGAATTGGATAGAGTATTCTGACAAACACCGGTTGAAATCGATGATTTCATTTCTGCGTTCTTCCGTTCCTTTCTGCAAGTCATAATAATCCAAAGCCTGGTGAATTTCGACAGGATTGATAAGGTGATCTTCCTCATCCTCTTGTTCGAATGAACTGTATGGAATTTGGTTCTTAAATTTCTGTTCCTTTCTCACATGATCAATCAAACGCCGACGCATTACCGTTTCAGCGAATCCGAAAAAAGAACGGCCCATCTCACTTGAGAATTGATTGATCGCTTCATTAAAAGCGGCTAAAGCGATACTGTACTCGTCATCTCTTGTCGGATCGATATATCGTTTGCAAAAACGGCTGGCCACCTTCGCAATAAATGGCTGATAATTAATGATAAATTGATTTCGCAGCTTTAAATCCCCTTGTTGTATCCGAAGTATGATCTGCTCAGGCTGCTGGGTTTGGGCAGAATTGGGGTGGGTTGTCTGACGTTTTCCTAGAAACTTTTTTAACGGCACCAGTAACACCGCTCCACCTCATCACTATCAATAAATTTCGAAATCCCGAAAATAATTACGGGGGTAATTTTCATTTAATAATGCTTTATTATAGCACACCCTGTCCATTGTCAAAATAAAAAAGTTTCCTTCTTTTACCATACGCAAAACCGACAAAAACCGACTTTTTTCACCGAAATCGTATGGGGTAAGTACTTTCAGGAGAGAATGGAGGTTCAATGCCTGATTATGTTAACCCAAACGAAACGTTGTCTGTTTTGCGAACAAACGGCAGAAGCTGAGGTAACTGAGGAGGAGATCCGATTCTCCCGGTGCATTTGTTGTCCCGAAGGCAGCTACCTTATCACCAGGCAGGCCTTGGAATATTTAACCGATCTTCCTATTCATGAGCAGAGGGGACGGTTCTATCTAATCTCCGGATACATTAGAGAGTGTTCGGAAGAAACTCCAGAGGTGCGGATCGATGAAGAAAATGTCGACAGCATTCATGTTTCTCCGATGGTTCCAGTTACGCTGGATGAGAAAATGGATAAATGCCTTCATTACTTGTACCGTGCTTGTAACGGCACCAGTAAAACCCTTGAGTTAAAACACCGGGGGGCCTCTTTTAACATCACGTATTCTCCAAATCAGCAGGAGTTTATATATATTCTTGAAGAATTAAAGACCCGGAAATTAATAGAACGGTTCGGATTCCGTCTTCAGCTCACCCCTGAAGGGATTCAGGAAGCTAAAGAACTATACGGGGGCAAAAGATTGCTTCCCTGCCTTGTCGTAATGGCGGAAACCGGTCCTTTCCCTCAAGGATTTCACGGTCAACTTGCTATGACTTTACAAGAATGCGGTTATAAAGCCAGTTCCCTGCTGATCGAATCAAACGGGAGCTTTGAAAAAATCAATGAGCAGGAACCGGAAAGTGCCTTCATCAAAGATCAGATGGAACAGGCTGAACTCGTTCTGTTTGATTTCACTCTTCCTTCCCCGGATTCCTACTATTCAGCAGGACTCGCCAGGGGACTTGGTTGTAAAACCGTGTACAGTATACGAGAGGGAGAGCTTGCGGAAAGCCCCTCCTGGGTTCGCCGGAACAGCCCTATGGTATGGTCTTCACCGGAGGACTTTTTAGAACTTCTGCAAGAAAAACTGCACTTACTTGAGGAAGAGGAAGACGCAGTCCAATCCGTCTAGCCCAAAAAAACAGCCTTTCTAAAGGCTGTTTTAGTTTTCATCTGCAGGAATCCGGCCAAATCCGCGAATCAAGCAGACTTTTGGAAGTAATGCGGCATAAATCATTTCAAGCCACCGCTCTCCCGTCTGTGATAGTTACCAACGGCAACCTCTGACCCCTGAACACATTCCATGAAATTTTCTCACCATAAAAAAGCCCGCTGAAGTACACTCAGCAGGCTTTTACTCTTAGTATCCTTATATCCTTAAAATCCATTAGCAGCTTTTTTCTTTAGAAGCTTACTTTTCCGGTTACTTAATGTTTGAAGGCGCTTTTTGAGCTGACCCTCCCACTGACCATCATCCAACGCTTTACTTACCGTGAGCAAGTCCAAAGCCATATCGATTTGGGTTTGTACCACTTCCAAAGGCTCTTGCTGTTCATGATTGACGCAATTTTCATATAAGAAAACGTCATCTTTCATTTCTATATATTGTACGAAATCCACATCGCTCGCCCCATCACCATGAGCATATTCCGCCAGAATCTCGTATTCATTTTCTACTAAATAATGTACTTCTACACGATGGCAAACCGGGCAAAACAAAATAGGGACATTATGGATATTAGTTCGGATATGTTTAAGGGTGCCTTTCGTCCCAATCATACTGGCTCCACAGCAAAAACTCATTATTATCCCCTCCCATGTAAAAAGAAACGGCTTGCAACTAGATAAATAGCCACGATAGTTTCGAATGTGATTATTTTACACCAAATGTATTCTGAAATACAAAAGAAAATTCCTCCTGTAAATCCTTCTAACCCCTGTTTTTTCTTCATACATTGAAGTAATTTAACATTGACAGGAGGTATCAGATTTGTCCCAGATCATATCCATCTGCTCCAAACAAATTGCTTTCATTTCTTATGACGAGCAAACCAAAGAGATGATGGTGCAATATCATACCGGACGGACTGAATATTACTCCGGTATCCCTAAACAGGATTATGTCGCTATTCTTCACTCTACCAACCCTTATGACAGGCTGGTTCAGCTTACAACTTCCCGTCCTCTATGAAGGCAATAAAAATAGTCAATGAATTTTGCTTAAGGAAGTGATGGTTATGCCAAGACATCTCGTGGTTGGTAATGGTAAGATGCTAATTAATTTGGATCAGCATGCCTATATCCGGGACCTGTACTATCCTTATGTTGGACAATTAAACCATGTAGGCGGGTACCAATGCCGGATCGGCCTGCGGGTAGACGAAACCTTCAGTTGGCTTAGCGATGATACCTGGGACATTCATAACGGATATTTGGAGGATTCACTGGTTACGGAAGTAAAGGCCGTACATCACGGCCTCGGAATTACCGTCCTGATGAATGACGCTGTTCATCAAAGAGAGCATATTTATTTTAAACGTGTTGCTCTTTATAACCACCGGGAACAGGAAAGAGAGATCCATTTCTTTTTTAACCAGGATTTACAAATTAACGAAACGGAAGTCGGGGACACCGCAGCCTACTATCCTTCCAACCACACGATTTTCCACTATAAAAAAAACAGATATTTCATGTTTAACGGAACAACCGGATGCGAGGGCATTTACCAATATACAACAGGAGTTAAACGGTTTTATCATGCGGAAGGCACGTGGAGGGATGCAGAGGACGGATACTTAATGGGGAACCCCATAGCTCAAGGCTCTGTAGACAGTACCATCAGTTTCCGTTTAAAATTGGCTTCTCACGGATCAGGAAAACTATATTATTGGATGACAGCAGGCCAAAATCTGGAGGAGGTCGTCTCTCTGGATCAATATGTCCGTGAGAGCGGACCGGACAAACTTTTGAACCGGGTGCAGGTGTACTGGCAGCGATGGGTTAATAAATCCGACCGGTACTTTGCCGATTTGACCGATGACATAATCCGTCTTTATAAGCAAAGTTTGCTGATCGTACGGTCCCAAACCGATGTAAACGGAGCTATCATAGCTGCCAATGACTCCGACATTATGCAAAGCAACCGGGATCATTACAGCTACATGTGGCCAAGAGATGGTGCTCTTATAGCTCATGCCATGTCCAAAGCAGGGTATTCCGGCATGATGGAACCGTTCTACCGGTTCTGCGCCAGGGCGCTTTCCCGGGAGGGCTATTTACTCCATAAGTATAATCCGGACGGAACTGTTGGTTCCAGCTGGCATCCTTATGTACACGGAGGGGAAGAACAGCTTCCGATTCAGGAAGATGAAACGGGACTGGTTTTGTTCGCCCTTTGGCAAGACTATCTTCAACATGAGAATCTGGAACTGGCCCAGTCGTTATACAGTACCCTTATTCGGCCAGCCGCCCGTTTTTTATGCAGTTATATAGAAGAAAGTCTTTATTTGCCCAAGCCAAGTTACGATTTATGGGAAGAACGGTACGGGATTTATACTTTTACGGCCTCAGCCGTATATGGCGGGCTAATAGCTGCAGGTAACTTTTGCAGCCTTTTCGGGGATGAGGAACGAAGGGCCCGTTATCACGGAACAGCCGAAAAAATCCGCTGCGGAATTCTGGAGCATCTTTGGGATGTTCAGACAGGCAGATTTATACGTGGATTATTTAAGGAGTATGGAAAATGGCATAAAGATCGGACACTGGAAAGCTCGGTATACGGCATTTTTGCCTTTGGCGTACTTCCCCCAGATGATGATCGTGTAATTCGGACGATGGAAGCTAACCTGCGGGGACTTTCTATTCAAACTCCAATCGGGGGGATCAGCCGCTATTATAACGATTACTACTTCCAGCGTTCGTCAGATATCCAGCAGGTGCCCGGAAATCCGTGGATAATCTGTACTCTATGGATGGCGGAATGGCAGACTGAAATGGCTTCAAATCTGAGTGAGTTAGACAAACCAAAAGAAACTCTGGAATGGGTAGTCCGCAATGCCATGCAAAGCGGCATCCTGCCTGAACAGCTGGACCCTTATAGCGGGGCCCCCGTTTCAGTAGCCCCTTTAACCTGGTCCCATGCTACTTATGTATTAACCGTAAACAAATATGCAGCTAAATATAAAGAACTGAAAGCTATAGGAAAATAAAAAAATCTGGCAAAGGATTCTTCCTCGCCAGATTTTTTTATTCCCCTCTACAGGTCGCATAAGCTTCCTGGTAGGTTTTTGCATCCCATAATTTTTCCATCTCTTCCGGACGGCTCATTTCAATTACCAGTATCCATCCATATTCGTAGGGAGAGGTGTTAATATGCATTGGATTGGACGCCAAAGCCTGATTGACCAGTACAACCGTACCGGATACCGGGGCGATAATATCCATATCCTGTTTTGCGGATTCCACCATGCTCATATAGAGGCCTGTCCGAACCTTCTCCCCAAGGGGAGGAAGCTCCGCAAAAACCACAATACCCAACTCTTCCTGTGCGTATTCCGTAATACCAATCATGGCCCGGTTACCGTCGATTCTTACCCATAAATGATCAGGAGTATAAAGCAAATGCGCGGGCATATCCATCATGAAGAACTCCCCTTCCTAGTTGCCTCTTATATTGAGTATATCAGGAAGAAGAAGATGAAAAAACCTCTTCCCTGCCGCAGCAGAAAAAAGGTTATAGAAATGAAGGATACGTCCTGTACGTAAATCAGCCTATCCCTTACAAGCTTAGACTTCCAGGTTTTTGTCCCCCGGTTTCCAGTTCATTGGGCAAAGACCACCAGATTGCAGGGCTTGCAGAACGCGAAGTGTTTCTTCTACACTGCGGCCTACATCATTATGGTTCACCACTTGATATTTCAGCTCACCTTCAGGGTTGATGATGAACAGTCCGCGAAGGGCTACGCCTTCCTCTTCAATCAGGACACCATAATCGCGTGCTACGGACTTAGTAATATCGGAAGCGATCGGGAAGTTCACTTTTCCAAGACCCCCGTCATTCTTTGGAGCATTGATCCAAGCTTTATGGGAATGAATGCTGTCTGTTGAAACAGCCAGAATTTCCGTATTCAGATCTCTGAATTGAGCAGCCGCATCACTGAGTGCAGTGATCTCAGTCGGACAAACGAAAGTGAAATCAAGTGGGTAGAAGAAGAATACCAGCCACTTGCCTTTATAGTCGGAAAGGGATACTTTACCAAAGCCGGTAGCATCACCGTGTGCAGTTTCCATAGTAAAATCTGGAGCTTTTTTGCCTACTAAACGTTCAGCCATTTGTACAATTCCTCCTTCAAAAATGGTTCATTTCAATCTGTTTCGATCGTATCATTTGCCTAGAAGAAAGTCAATATTAAATCAAGTATTATATTATAATTATTATAAATCGTCCATAATTTTGGTTGAAAATGGTTATTCTAATATTTAAATCTAGTTGGTATAAGGGTTTTAAAAGAAAAAGACCTTAAAGTGGTGGAGACTTTAAGGCCTTCTTCTTTCCCCTATTTGTTATGTTTTTTCATCACCCCGATAATCAGATCACCCATCTTTGCCGTTCCTAATGCTTTAGAGCGGTCTATGGCAATATCGCCTGTACGGTGTCCGGCATCGAGTATTTCTTTAACCGCGCGCTCGATGCAGTCCGCTGCTTCGTGATACCCGAAGGTCAGACGGAACATCAGAGCTACCGATAAAATGGTGGCAATCGGATTAGCAATACCTTGCCCTGCGATATCGGGGGCCGATCCGTGAACGGGTTCGTAGAGGCCAAAGCTTCCTTCCCCGAGAGAGGCTGAGGAGAGCATTCCGATTGAACCGGTGAGCATGGCCGCTTCATCACTCAAAATGTCACCAAACATATTCTCGGTAACAATGACATCAAAGCTGGCCGGGCGGCGAAGCAACTGCATCGCGCAGTTGTCGACGAGTACATGCTCAAGTTCAACATCCGGGTAGTCGGCTGAAACCCGATTCACGGTCTCCCTCCAAAGGCGCGAGGTTTCAAGTACATTGGCCTTATCTACGGAAGCGAGCTTCTTCCGGCGAGTGCGTGCGATGTTAAAGGCTTGGCGCACGATGCGCTCAACCTCCTGAACGTTGTAGACGCAAGTGTCGACAGCCTCCTGACCGTTCTCTGAATTGCGGCGGAGCTTCTCTCCGAAATATATTCCGCCTGTAAGTTCCCGGACCACGATCAGGTCGGTTCCCTCCAGCACTTCAGGCTTTAAGGTAGAGGCTTCCTTCAAGCAATCAAATACAACAGCCGGTCGAATATTGGAAAACAGACCGAGGGCTTTACGGATTCCGAGCAGTCCTGTTTCGGGTCGCAGATCTTTGGGATTGTTGTCCCATTTGGTCCCGCCAACCGCCCCCAGAAGCACGGCATCCGCTTGTTGACACAGCTTCAATGTATCCTGAGGCAGCGGAGTTCCTTTCTTGTCAATGGCAATGCCACCAAAAATGCCGTGTTCCGTTTCAAACCGGTATCCGAATAGTTCTTCGGTACGCTTTAGCACTTTCTCGGCTTCTGCTACCACTTCAGGGCCAATACCGTCTCCTGCAAGGATTGCTATTTTTTTTGCGTCTGCCATCTCTCGTTCACTCCCCATTGTTACTTCGCTATATCTAGTTGTATCATATTTGCCATTAGTTGACTAAGATATAAAAGCTATTACTTTTATAGGATAAACCTATAAATCCTTTAAAAGAACTTTTTCTCCCGGAATATCCTAAAGACCAGATTAAGGTTAAGTATCCTGATGAGATGTCTTAAGACATATTTCATCTGGATATTGACTAATCCGTTTTAGCACCTTAGAATTACAAATATATACCTGTAATGTAAAAATATATAAATTCAGAAACTCATTTCGCTTTAATTAACGATTTAGCCGCAAATGTTTTACATCGATTTCCTTAATAAGGAGGTAAAACTTAATGATATGATTGAGAAAATAAGTAACAAAAAACTGGTTTTCTTAGCTGTTATCTCCATTTTGCTTTCTGCCATTCTATTTCAAGTAAGTATTTATGAAAAAGTACTCGAAATCTATCACTCCTCTGCCAAACAACATGACCTTCCAGATATAGATGGCGATATTATCCAAATTGTTGTGATTGCCATCCAAGGATTCTCTGTTCTTGCCATTTTCATTGAACTTTTAATCGGTGGTTTTTTTCTTTATCTGATTGGTTTTTTTTTGGGCTCAAAAAAACCGAAAAAAACTTACCTCCTGCTTTACACGCTTACCACTTTAGTTACTTCTTTTAAAATGCTTGTTATGGCAACCGTTAATGTGTTTACGAATGATCCTAGTTTAATCTATTCATTAAAAGGCAGCGGACTCTATTTGTTCGATCCATTTATTATTCTATCCACTATTATTCTATATTTTTTAAGTGGCAAGTTAACGGATCTGAATAAAAATAAAAGAGTTGTCCTGGCCTTTAGTTTTCTTATACTCAAAATATTGTTAATAACATTCAGTACAGGGGGAGAGTAAGGTACTGGATTTTATTATAAATTTATGAGATTGGAGATGTTGGGAAATGAATTTGGTAAAGTCTAACAAAAAAGTCATTGTACTTCTTGGTTTGGGCCTAGTGAGCACTTCATTGTTATATATGTTTCTATTAACTGGTACAAATCTGGGTGTTACACCTGTTCAGGGCTTTTCAGGCAATGCTGAGCTAGCCTCTACTTTAGGCATCTCAACTGCTGCAGCGAAAAAAGCAATTGATATCATTGATGCAGCTTCAACAATTGCATCTATTATCTCTTTAATTGGTATTGTAACAGGAGCCGGTGCTGTTTCTTATGCAATTGTTGCAACAGCTAAAACAATGATCAAAAAATATGGTAAAAAATACGCTGCTGCTTGGTAAACTGAAACATAAAGTAATACTTTCTGTATAAAAGCATAAAAGGCTCTCCCCCATACTACAAACAAGGAATGAAGTAAATGATGAACAGAATAGTAAAGCGGATCATTTCTCTTATTAAACATAATTCGTTATCATCCATTCGTAAAATGAAAGATGACTGGAATCTTGAAACAGTTGGAAGAAGAACATGGTATAGTATTGGAATTGCCCTTTTACTAGTTTATTTATGTTTGTTAACTCTTGTTGTTATGTTGGGAACACGTTTCATTGAGCTGCCGCTAAATACCTGGAGTCAGTTTATACTCATTGCGATCTTTCTCGAACAGCTGCTCTGGACGATGGACTTTTTCAAAAAAAATAAAAAAATTTTCTTGCTGGATACGCGGAAATTCATCCATCAATTAGAAGAAGTCCGGTTTTTACAACTTTTTTCTGCCTTTGTATTAAAATCTGTTATCAAAAGTATATGTGTATGGTACCTCTTTGTGTTTCCGGTTTTTATAATACTCTTTGCCATTCAACAGACAACTGTTCACCCATTGTTTATCTTTCTTATAGGATTCATTTATTTCACCTTTACTTGTTTATTTGCCATGCTCTTTTCTTATATTCCTTACATAATGAACCATGTTTGGAGGCAGCTTTCACATTCCAAAATTATTTCATCCGTCCTGTTTGTCATCAGTCTGACGGTTCCTCTACTTATGGGGTATGGGGTGTATTATGTACTGTCAGACGGAAATATGGTTCAGAACATCAAATACTTTCTTGCATCGCCGCTTTTCAAACAAATATTTACTTGCACCCCATATGTATGGATAGCCAATCATGAGCACGATATGTTGACAGGGTTTCTATCTTTCACAGTGGGAATCTTTGTGATCATGATCCTGTTCTATATCTGGTCTGCCACCTTAAAAAGACTAGATTTGATCCCGTATACCGGTATTAGTGATGTTACCCGTGCACCTAAGATTAGGTTGAATGATCAATCCAAAATATTCCGTGCTATTTTCCAAAAAGATATCCTATTTTTGTTAAGAATTCATGGATTTTTTGCCAGAAATTTTGGTAATATGCTTTATGCGCTAATGGTATTTTTAGGTTTTGGGATCCCCTTCATCCAAAACCAATTTTCCACTTATCCAGAAATTGCTATTGTCTCTTTTTCTGTACTGATTGCCCATTTCACCTATCTATTGGTTGGTGATGCACTGAAAATGGTTCTGTCAGTAGACGGTGAGCTGAAAAATCAGCATCTTTTTCAACCGAATATAAAAAATGCATGGCAAATGGTGATGCCGAAAATTTCTATTTATAATTTAATCGTTCTGCTATTTTCTGTGTTCATGTCTGTATTGTTGGCTTTTCTCTTTAAGTGTTCGGTGCCACTGATCATTTGTCTGTTTGTTATGTTTGCAACATCTGGTTTCTTATACGGTCTCGTCTATATTTCCAGCACTGCCCTATATCCTAAGAAAAATTGGGAACATGACTATGAGATCGGAGAATCAGGGAAAGCCCAAACCTTTACTCATTTGTACAGTGGATTTATTTTTATTGTATCATTGCAAATCACTGGTGTAACGGCTTATATGATGTATACCAAATCTGAAATACAAACAACTGTATTGAATACCGCATCAGCTGGATTTATTCTTTTTACATTGCTCAATTATGTTATCATGTTCTTTTATTTAAAGAAAATCAATTTGTTTGAAAGGATCGCCAATCATGATTAAGATTAAACATTTACATAAAACGTATGGGCACAAAGTAGTCTTGAAAGATATCTCTTTTGAAGTAAAAAAAGGGTCCACCTATGCGCTTCTTGGGACAAATGGTGTGGGAAAGACAACAACTTTGAAGATTATTTCGGGGTTGCTTAAGCCTACTGCAGGAACCGTATCCATTGATGGAAATGAACAAAGCCATTCGTTAAATGAACTATCTGCTAATATAGGATTTGTTCCGGATCATGCTGTTCTCTATGAATACTTAACAGGTATGGAGTATTTGCGCTTTGTAGGGGAAATGTTTCAAGTTCCCTCAAAAGATACAAATGTATATATTAATGAAATGTTACAAAAATTACATTTATTTCATGAAGGCGATCAGTTAATCAAAACATATTCACATGGAATGAAGCAAAAATTATCTATCGCGTCCGCTTTAATTCATAAGCCGAAGGTTTTGATTCTTGACGAGCCTTTAACAGGAGTTGACCTTATAAGCGGTAAAGCAATCCGGACATTATTAAAGGAGTATGTAGACCGGGGAAATACGGTCCTTCTATCTACTCACTTGTTGGAACTTGCCCATTCTTTGTGCGATACAATCGGGGTTATTCATGATGGTGAATTTGTTCGGGAGTTTCGTTCTTGTGAATACTCATTGAACCATATGGAACAGCTGATTGAGAACATTTACTCATGATTAAAACTATAACCGTTTCACTGAGAATGAGTAAGGGACCCATACTGGCATCCATAATCTTTTTTGCTGTCGGCTTTATTATCGGCCTGTTTTCGAAAGAGGGATTCTCCGTTACACCTTATGTATCATCAACCAATGTACTGGAGCTGCTGAAAAACAACGTCACGGTTTGTCTTCTTATGGCTTCCGGTTTTTTTTCTTTCGGACTCCTATCCATGTTCTACTTGATGTCTAACGGGTTTATTTTAAGCGGGTCTATTATAGAGAGTCTCCAGAATGGAGTGCCCTTGTATCAAATCGGTTTCCTTCTCTTGCCTCATGGTATTTTTGAAATCCCAGCATTATTATTGAGTGGTTCTATCGGTTTTATAAGTTTAGAAATGATTTGGAAATTATGTTTTGCAAATACAAAAGGAGTCTTGTTAGACTTATTTAAACATATGATGATATTGACACTTTTGATTGGTTGTTTGTTAGTGACGGCATCCATAATAGAAATCTATGTTACTCCATTATTTAAATAAGGAGACATTTCGATGGGATCCAATTTTAAACATCATGTTTACCTTGTAGGAATTCCTGTTATTCTCTTCGTTGGCTACCTTATTTCTTTAACTTGTGAATTCTTACTGCCTTTGTTGACGTTTGGTTTAGCAGGGCTTTATCTGTTTGTATTTGCACCTGTTCAAAACAAAATCGCCAAGTCTCTCTTTCTGCTGATCTTTATCCTTAATCTCTTAGGCAGTATTGCCTTGTATTTGAATATCTAAAACAGCATTTCTACTTAGCAAAAAACCTTTTGCCCCAGAATTTACACTCCGATAACAAAAGGTTTTTCATTGGGAACAGACGGATCATTTTAAATTAGTGTGACGTTGCTGCGATCCGTTTTATGGGAACTGCGTTTATCAAACAGCCGGTTCACTGCATCAATATAAGCTTTGGCACTCGCTTCCAGAATATCAGTGCTAACCCCGCGCCCCAGAACAGAATAGCCGTATTGCTTCAGCATAACATGCACTTCTCCAAGCGCATCCTGTCCCTGGGATACAGAATGGATCTTGTAATCGGCAAGCTCCACTTCTTCCCGGGTGGCCTTATCAATCGCATTATAAATAGCATCGACCGAACCGTTCCCGACTGCCGCTTCCTCTAGTCTACCGCCGTCTTGCGTCAGAATACGAACTGTAGCGGTAGGCACCGACTGGTTCCCATAGGAAACTTGCATCGTATCCAGAACGAACACTTCGGGAACCTGAATCAATTTCTCATCGATAATAGCCCGGATGTCTTCATCCAGTACATTCTTCTTCTTATCGGCAAGCTTTTTAAATTTGGCAAATGCCGTATTCAACTGATCCTCGTTCAGTACATAGCCCAGATCCACGAGTTTTTCGCGGAACGCATGACGGCCGGAATGTTTACCGATTACAAGCTTGCTTTCTTTTAACCCGATCGTTTCAGGCGACATGATTTCATAAGTCGTTTTTTCCTTTAGCATGCCGTCCTGGTGAATCCCTGATTCGTGAGCGAAAGCGTTGGCTCCCACGATTGCTTTATTCCCGGGTACCGCCATACCCGTCAACCGGCTGACTAGACGGCTGGTCCGGTAAATTTCATTCAGCACGAGGGAAGTCTTGGCTTGATACAGATCCTGCCGGGTCTCCAGAGCCATGGCCACTTCTTCCAGTGAGGTATTTCCCGCCCGTTCGCCGATACCATTGATCGTTCCTTCGATCTGGTCAGCCCCGTTCATAATGGCTGCCAGGGCGTTAGCCGTTGCCATACCCAGATCGTTATGGCAATGTGCGCTAAGCTGGATCTTATCAATGCCCGAAACCTGTGCCCTCAGAGTGGCGAATATATGTCCGAACTCTGCCGGGCTCATATAACCAACCGTATCCGGAATATTCACAACCGTCGCGCCTGCCCGAATCGCCATTTCCGTAACTTCACAAAGAAAATCAAGTTCAGTCCGTCCGGCATCCTCCGGAGAGAACTCAATCTTGCTGAAATATTTCTTCGCATAACGGATGGCCGCCTCAGCTGTTTCCAACACCTGCTTCTTATCCATGCGCAATTTATACTGACGATGAATGGGGGAAGTGGCCAAAAATACATGTATGCAAGGGTCCTGTGCATCACGCAGGGCTTCCCTTACTGTGTCAATATCCTGTTCCCTGGAACGGGACAGTCCGATGATCGAAGCGTTACGGACCGCTTTAGCCACTGCTGCCACACCTTCCAGGTCGCCTAGGGAAGCTGCAGGAAATCCTGCTTCGATCCGATCTACGCCCAGCTTTTCGAGCTGGAGGCCGATTCCCACCTTTTCCTGAGTATTGAGGTTAACGCCGGGTGATTGTTCACCATCCCGCAATGTGGTATCAAATACATAGATTTTCCTCATCCTGTCCCCTCCTTCTATATTGTTCTGTTTTCACCTATTTTTTGATCCAGTGCATCATTTCGCGAAGTTCTTTACCTACCTGCTCAAGCGGGTGTTCTGCTTCCTTGCGGCGTGTTGCTGTCAAGAAGGCTCCGTTTGTTTGCTCCAGAATGAAGTTACGGGCAAATACACCTCGCTGAATATCGTCCAGCACTTTCTTCATTTCTTTTTTCGTTTCTTCGTTCACAACGCGCGGTCCGGAAACATAATCTCCGTACTCTGCGGTATTGCTAATGGAGTAGCGCATCCGTTCCAGTCCGCCTTCGTACATAAGATCCACGATCAGCTTCAGTTCATGCAAACATTCGAAGTAGGCAATTTCGGGCTGATAGCCGGCTTCAATCAGTGTTTCAAATCCGGCTTTAACCAGATGGCTGACTCCTCCGCAAAGTACAGCCTGCTCACCAAACAGATCCGTCTCTGTTTCTTCACGGAAAGTGGTTTCGATAACGCCTGCGCGGGTAGATCCGATACCTTTGGCATAAGCAAGGCCGATTTCGTGGGCTTTACCCGTAGCATCTTGTTCCACCGCGATAAGGGCAGGAACCCCAAAACCTTCCACATAAGTGCGCCGTACCAGATGTCCCGGAGATTTAGGAGCGATCATAAGTACATCCAGATCTTCCGTCGGCACGATTTGTCCGAAGTTGATATTGAAACCGTGGGAGAACATAAGAGCCGCACCTTTTTTAATGTTAGGCTCAATGAAATCTCTGTATACTTTTGCCTGGGTTTCATCCGGCATCAGAATCTGAATCACATCCGCACGGTGTGCAGCTTCATCCACAGTAACTACCTCAAAACCGTCTTCCTCCGCTGTTTTCCACGACTTACCCGGACGAAGGCCGATGATTACCTTTAAGCCGCTGTCCCGCAGGTTTTGGGCTTGGGCATGACCTTGTGAGCCATAACCGATGATCGCAATCGTTTTTCCTTGTAGTACGTTAAGTTCTGCATCTTTCTCATAGTACATCTTAGCTGGCATAGTAAGGTTCCTCCTTTGATATAAACAAATTAATATATAATTTCCGGCCCTTAAGCGGGCATTTCAGCGTCTTCAATATTGCATGGAAGAAGGAGAAACGTTCAAATCCCCGCTCAAGGGTGTACATATGTTCACATATTGCTTTTAGGAAATATTCACCTCTGTAAAAATGAACATTTCGAACCGTTTCTTTCGAGCCGGATCTTTTACCTGTGCATTTTTCGTGAAATGACTAATGTTTGGCCAATCCGCGAATCATAGCTGTAGCTCCGGTACGGCTTAATTCACGTATTCCGTAAGGGCGAAGCAATTCCGCCATGGCATCAATTTTTTCCGAATCTCCAACGACCTGAATAATCATAGAATTAGGACCTATATCTACAACAGCCGCACGGAACGTTTCCACAACCCCCAGAATTTCCGGCCGTGCAGCCGGCTCTGCATATACCTTCAAGAGGGCAAGCTCCCTGGCGACCATCGGATTGGAACTGAGATCAACTACTTTGATAACATCCACCAGCTTATAAAGCTGCTTGGAGATCTGTTCTAAGGTAGTATCATCGCCATTCGCCACTACAACCATCCGGGAAAGTCCGATTTCTTCAGATTCTCCCACTGTGATGCTTTCAATGTTGAATCCCCGGCGGCCAAACAGGCCGGAAACTCGCTGCAGGACTCCTGGCTGATTGTTGACTAAAATTGAGATCGTATGCCGTTTCATCATTATTCCGAATCTCCCATCATCATTTCGCTAATCGTAGAGCCTTGAGTAACCATCGGGTACACATTTTCGTGCTTGCTCACTACAAACTCTACAAGGACCGGCCCGGGTGTATTCATTGCCTCTTGCCAAACCTGGTGCGCCTCTTCTTTGTTCGCAGCACGGAGTCCCTTGACTCCATAAGCCTCTGCCAGTTTCACGAAATCCGGGCTTCCTTCCAGATCAATGTGGCTGTACCGGCTGCCATAGATCAGTTCCTGCCACTGTCTCACCATACCCAGCACCCGGTTATTGATTACGACAATCTTAACGGGAATATTGTTGATGGCACATATTGCAAGCTCCTGGGAGCACATCTGCATTCCGCCATCCCCATTGATCGAGATCACCATTTTGTCTTTATTTCCAATTTGCGCCCCTATAGCTGACGGGAAGCCATATCCCATTGTGCCAAGGCCCCCGGAAGTAATCATGGAACGCGGATGCTGGAATTTGTAGAACTGCGCCACCCACATTTGATGCTGTCCGACATCCGTTGTTACGATGGCTTCACCTTTCGTGGTTTCGTTGATCATTCCGATCACATACTGAGGTTTAAGTTCTTTATCCGAATCCTTGTATTTCAAGGGATAGTTTTTCTTGTTTTCCTGTATTTGCTTGATCCAGACGTCGGACCGGGCAGGCATGGCTTTCTGATTGGCGTGTTCTAAAACTGTTTTAATATCCCCGACGCAAGGAATGTCTGTCTTTACGTTCTTTCCTATTTCGGCAGGATCAATATCAATGTGGGCAATCTTTTTCGCTTTCGGTGCAAAACCATCCAGTTTCATTGTCACCCTATCGTCAAAGCGCGAGCCTATAGAGATCAGAAGATCAGCGTTTTGGATAGCATTATTGGCTGTGTAAGTTCCATGCATTCCCGGCATGCCCATCCATAAGTCATGAGCACTTGGGAAACCGCCAAGCCCGAGCAAAGTTGTCGTAACAGGAATCCTTGTCTTCTCTACAAATTCTATCAGCTGATCTGCCGCGTCCGCATAAACTACACCGCCGCCTGCGATGATAACCGGACGTTCTGATTCCTCAATGGCTTTAAGCAGACGCTCCACTTGCAGCTTATTGGGGTGTACCGTCGGATTGTATCCACGAATGTTAATTCCGCCTGCCGGATGAAATACTGCCTGCTGCGCCGATACATCTTTGGGAATATCGATAAGAACTGGCCCCTTACGTCCGGTGGAAGCGATGTGGAATGCTTCATGAATGATTCTAGGCAGATCATTTACATCACGGACCAGATAATTATGCTTGGTAATCGGCATCGTAATGCCCGTAATATCCGCTTCCTGGAAGGCATCCGTTCCGATAAAGTTCGTTGCCACGTTCCCGGTTATGACAACAAGCGGCACCGAATCCATATAAGCCGTAGCAATACCTGTGACCAGATTGGTTGCCCCGGGACCGGAGGTAGCGATACACACGCCTACTTTTCCGGTGGATCTGGCATATCCGTCTGCAGCATGAATGGCTCCTTGTTCGTGACGGGTCAGCAGGTGATCAAAATCTTTGAATCCGTGCATGGCATCGTAAATGTAAAGCACAGATCCTCCCGGGTACCCGAAGACGCATTCGACACCTTCGAGGACCAGGCTTCGAAGCAGAATTTCCGAACCAGTAATCAGTTCCGGCTTCTGAAATTTCTCCATCAGTTCTTCTTTGGATCGTTGTGGTGTTGTTTCAACTTTCATGCGAATCCTCCTCCCGAAATATCAAGTGCGGCAAAATAAAAAAACCTTTTTCATCCCGTACTTCTAGTGTTCGCGGGACGAAAAAGGTTATCTTTTCCGTGGTACCACCCTCATTTGCCAAATACCTTACGGTAATCAGCCTCTATAGGTTCAACTTCAACGATTGAACGCTATAGCACGGTAACGTGTGCCAATCCGTTTTTCCCTAATAAGCAAGGAATCGCACCCCTGCCTTTCAGAAAAACAGCTCCGAGGTGAGCTCGTTCGTAAGGGATTAAGGCGATGGTTCCAGCAATTCCATCCGCTCTCTGTTCATAAGAGCCCTAACAACTTCGTCCTCATCACAGCCGATGTCAGATAACTATGATAATTTAGAATATGATTTAGAGACTATTATATGCAAGCCATTTCCAATAGTCAATACAAAATCTTGAAAAAAACCGCCTTACCCTAAGGTAAAGCGGGTCAAATCGTTCCAAATGGAACAATTAGGCATTCACTTTTTGCTTTGCAGCGTTAGCCAGATCTGCAAATGCTTTCGCGTCATTTACAGCCAGATCCGCCAGCATTTTACGGTTTACTTCAATACCTGCCAGCTTCAGGCCATGCATCATTTTGCTGTAAGAAATACCGTTCATGCGAGCGGCAGCATTAATGCGAGTGATCCACAGTTTGCGGAAATCACGTTTCCGTTGACGACGGTCACGGTATGCATACAGCAGGGATTTCATTACTTGCGCATTCGCAGTTTTAAAAATTCGGTGTTTGGAACCGAAGTATCCTTTTGCCAGTTTTAATACTTTTTTATGACGACGACGAGTAATAAACCCGCCCTTAACTCTTGCCATAATAAATAACCTCCTAAGGTATGATTAAATGTGCTGGTTTTATTTCAGGTTGGACAAACCTTGTTTCAGGCGTTTCACGTCGCCGGGAGCCATAATAGGTTGACCTTCAAGCACGCGTTTTTGACGTCCGGATTTATGGCTAAGCAGGTGGTTTCTGTAAGCTTTGTATCTTTTCACTTTGCCTGTACCGGTAATTTTGAAACGGTCTTTAAGGCTGCTGTGAGTTTTCATTTTTGGCATCTGAGTAATCCTCCTAGAAAATAATATACATGGTACTTCAAACCGTCAGCTATTGGGCTTAGGGGCCAGAATCATAATCATGCTGCGGCCTTCAAGTTTAGGTGCACGCTCTACAGAAGCGATTTCTGCTGTCTCAGCAGCCATGCGCTCAAGTACTTTTTTACCAATTTCAGAATGGGCAATTTCCCGTCCGCGGAAACGTACGGAAGCTTTCACCTTATCCCCATCCTTCAGGAACTTAATCGCATTACGCAGCTTGGTTTGGAAATCATGCTCATCAATTGAAGCACTCAGACGGATCTCCTTGAGATCCACAACCTTCTGATTCTTCCGAGCTTCTTTCTCTTTCTTCTGCATTTCATAGCGGTATTTACCGTAATCCATAATCCGGCAAACCGGGGGTTTAGCAGTAGGAGCTACGTTGACTAAATCCAAGTTGGCATCAGCGGCAATTTGAAGAGCTTCGCGGGTAGGCTTGATTCCAAGCTGCTCACCGTCCGCCCCGATCAGGCGTACTTCCCTTGCACGAATCTCTCCGTTAATCATATGGTCCTTACTAATAATTCTCCACCTCCAGGCTAATGACGATACTCTGACTTACCTATATGAAGCAAAAAAGGATGCAGGCAAACAGCCCACATCCTCAACGATCCCAATTCACATACCATAAGGCATGCTTCTCATTCAAGCTCGTATAACCAGCCGATCCTCAATCGGTCAGGTGAGAAGCGGGCGCTTCTGCTTAGTTTTCAGTCACTTGAACAGTATATCATTCTACTTTTATAAAAGTCAAGCATAATGTTCTCTTATAATTAGCTGACCTGTTTGCTTTGTACTTCTTCCAAACGAATCACACGGGTATGCTCGGTATGGCTCCATTGCTTGTTGTTCTGAGTGAAAAAAGCATAGAAAGTGATCGGCCACCATGACAGCATAAAGATCGGAAAGGTGATCAGCTGTTTGTAAATGGATTTTGGTGCTTTTTCCATAAATAATGCTAACGGGAATACGGCAATTCCCAGAATAGTGAAAAGCATAAACAAAAGCGGTGCCTGCTCATACAAGGATGTCACTTGGCTCTCTCCCGGCATAAGGAGAATATTGATCCAAATGGCTGCGGTAAGAACTGAGTTCAAAAATATGGTGTATACATTGACCGCATAAATAGCCGAGTCGATCTTGGTCCAGCTTCTTTCTTTAATTCCCTGCCATAACAACGGGAAAAAGTAACGTCTGGCCACATTAAAATGTCCTTGCATCCAGCGCAATCTCTGTTTGGCCGAAGCCTTGAAGGTAATCGGTTTTTCGTCATACACCTTAGCGTCATAGTTAAAAGTCGGATTTATGCCGTTTTTCACGCAGCGCATGGTGAATTCCAAGTCCTCTACCAGGCTCGTGGCTCCCCAGCCCATTTCTTTAAGTAAAGCGGCATCAAAGCACATACCTGTACCACCTAAGTAGTTGGCCAGATTTAAATTAACACGCGGTTGCTGCCACAAACGATTGCAGTACCAATAAGTGAATGCATACGAAGACGTAATCCAAGAGTCTTCCGGATTTTTGGTATCCAGGTATGCCTGAATAACTTTTGATCCGCTGCACAGATCATTGTTCATATGCTTCAAATAGTCAGCCGCCACCAAGTTATCTGCATCAAACATAACGACAGCATCATATTGCCGCGGGCGCTTCCAAAGTTCCTTCAACATCCATTCTATGGCATAACCTTTACCCCTTAATTTCGGGTTATGTCTTTGACAAGCGTAAACACCATGGTTTCTTGCAATATCTGCAGTTCGATCTGTACAATTATCACAAATGACAAAGATATCGTACAGGTCTTTTGGATAATCAAGATGTTTTAAGTTTTCAAGAAGGGCACCCACTACCTGCTCTTCATTATGAGCAGCTACGAGGATGGCAAAAGACTTTTGTGGTTCATATTCCTTCTTTTTCTTGGGTAGTGACCAGCCAAAAAACGTCAGTACTAGTTGGTACACCCCCACAGATGCCAACACAATTTGCATTACAAGCAAAATTGTATCCAGCATGCATAACCCCCCTTTAATGTTTACAAAAAAGCAGTTCTCTCTCTAAGCCTTTTGCGCATGTTTAACGTTACGGATAATTTGACACAATCGTAGTTGATTTTGCCTTCTTTCCAATTGTTTGTCAAACCGCTCATTACCTGAAAAAAGAAGCGTTTTTGACTGGATAAGGGAAAGTAAGCACCTTTTTTGTCTCTAATCTTTATTTCATTCCAGATTGCGCATCCGTATTTTGATTTCTGTTTGCTATACTTGTTTTTTACAACGAAGCTCTTATGCATTCATGCAATTCCATCGTGTCTATTATAATCGACGTGAAAAGCGAATACAAATTTTTGAAAGCTGCGAATGTCTTTCTTAAATCATCATCAACTATTTCACCCGGAAAGGTTCATTATAAAACCCTTCGTTAAACTTTTCTACATTTCGAACCGTATCAATTATGTCCAAATGGAGAATTTTTCTCCTTCCCGAACTGAAACGGCTTGTCCTATAGTGTACCCGTATTAGAAAAAAGGATGATAAAGATGGTAAAATAGTAAAAACCATTTATTACACACGGATTTCTTTGTTGAGCATGGTTGGACTTCATATTAAGAATCTCCGCTTCTAAAAGGTAAGGTGACGTTTCGTTGCAAAAAAGAACAATATTGCTGTTATCCGAAGGATTCGGAACTGGGCATACCCAAGCTGCCCAGGCTTTATCGGAAAATTTGATGCAAGCACACCCGGATATTCAGACTAAAGTGCTTGAACTGGGGACATGTTTGCACCCTACCCTTGCCCGATGGGTTTTTTCAGCATTCCGGAAAATCATTTCATCCCAGCCCAAATGGTATGGAACACTTTACCGTTCGCTATACAAAAAATCGCTGAGCGGGCTTACGCAGTTGGCATTACACCGTATTTTCTATGCTCAAACCAATAAAATTATTCAGGAAATGAATCCTGACGCCATTATTTGTACCCATCCTTTTCCCAGTGCGGTAGTTTCCCGTCTGAAACAGTCCGGCTTGGAGACACCGCTGTGCACTGTAATTACGGATTATGATGCCCACGGCACATGGATAAGCGCCGGAGTTAACAAATATCTGGTATCTTCACAAAACGTTAAAGATAAGCTGGTAGTCCGGGGGTACCGGAACACAATATTGAAATAACAGGTATACCGATTCGCCCTGCCTTCCTTAGCCAGTCTGGAAATAAAAACGAAATAAGAAGAAGATTCGGGCTTGAGGAAAAACCTACCGTTCTAATAATGGGAGGAGGCTGGGGAATTATCGTAAACGAAACCTTGCTAAACAGGCTGCTTAGCTGGAAAGACCGGATTCAGCTTATTTTCGTTCTCGGCAGTAATCATAAAGCATTGGCCAAGATGAAAAAAGATACCCGCTTTAACCATGCAAACATTCATCTCCTTGGTTATACCGAAGAGGTGGACAAGCTAATGGAAGTATCTGACCTGCTTTTAACCAAACCCGGGGGGTTAACCTGTACCGAAGGCCTTGCAAAAGGAATGCCGATGCTTTTCTATGAACCCATTCCCGGACAGGAAGAAGAGAATATGAGGTATTTTGCAGAACAGGGATTAGGAGAAATCATCCGCTCCGAAGCAACGATTGATTATTGGTTTCGTCTCCTGTCCGAAAACAGCGAATGGATACGCCAAACAAGAATATCCGGGATGAAGCCATTAAAGCAGTCACCCCTGCAGTGGTTGGAAATTGTCCTGAAACTTTTAGGGGATCCAGTCAAAAGCAGTCCTGCTATCTAGGACTGCTTTTTCTCTTGAAGTGCTTGTTCGTGTTCATGTAAAACGACAGAGCCGATTAATACCTCAGTACGGTAAATGTTCATCCCTTTATCATGAAACTTGGACTCATATTCAGTCATAACGTGATCAGGATGGGGCCCTTCCGCATGCAGATTCAGGGAAATATTCCGCAATCTCATCCCTTCATCCGCAAACGAATTTAGGGAAAACTCAAATAAAGACAGCGAATCTGACTTTTGGTGAATCTCTCCGCGATTATTCAAGATCCGCCGGTACTTGTTCAGAAACCCTTTATGGGTCAGACGGCGGCGGGCATGGCGTTTTTTTGGCCACGGATCACTGAAATTAAGGTAAATTCGTTCAATTTCCCCCTCATCAAACACATCCTCAATTTGTTCAATGTTGAATAATGCCAATTTCAGATTGCGGATATGCTTTTCTTTACCTTCCCCTTCTTCCCCGAAATGAATATGCCTTGCTTTTTCGCTTGCTCTTCGCAAAAGCTCGTCATACATGTCAACTCCGATAAAATTGATGTCCGGGTTCTTTTTGCTCATCTTACTGATAAATTGTCCTTTTCCCATTCCAAGTTCTACATGAACAGGATTATTATTACCGAATATTTCAGACCATTTTCCCTTTAAAGATTTAGGTTCCAGCACCACAAGTTCCGGTTGCTTTTCCAGGGATTCACGAATCCCTTTTCTTCCTCTTAGTCTCATTACCGGCTTCCTCCCTGTACAAAAGAAAACGGCTTATCTGTTCAGAAAAGAATGATTAGCGTTTCCTAGCCAATATTAGAATAAAATCCGTTTCAAATAATAGACGATCTATCCCGAAAAATCAAAGGATTTTTATGTATAAAACCGCAGGAAAGGCAAAAGAGCATTCCCTTGCCAAGGAGAATGCTCTTTGCATGCTATTTGCGGGTACGTTCCCTATTGCGACCACCAAACCCGGCTAAACCGAAAAGCCCAAGCAATCCCAACCATCCATAGTTAGCAGTGTTCGTTCTTGTTCCGTTTGTTGTGTATGGTCTGTACGTATTGGCATTGACTCCCTTGGGAGTATACCCTGTCGTACTGGCGCGGTCCATCATATTGGATGTCCCGTTTACACCGCCGGTAGTTCCCGTGTACCCGCCATAAATACCTGTTCTCACGTTCGGAGTTCCTTGACCCGTAACATAATTTGTATAAGGTCCGCCACTCGGATACTGGTTTGGATTCGTCATGTAATTGTATCCGTTTGTCGTGTATCCTCCTACTGTACTAGGAGTCGGCTTAGGAGTAGCAGACACGTTGCCTGAAGAGGCTGCAGTGTTAGCAGATGCCGCACCTCCTACGGCAAGTGAGGATACCAAAGCAGCTGTCAGTGCAATGGAACGAAGTTTCTTCATTCTCATGACATTCCCCTTTCGAGCGTGTTGGTGGTGCGTTTTTATTTTTCTCTTTAGGCGGCTGTTTTATCGGTATAAGACCGGTAAGTTCTTGGAAGAATCGGGGAAGGGTCGCTTTCAAGCAAATTATTGGCTACAATAAAACAAGTAATGGAAAAATAAAAGGAGTTTATAACATGCAGTCAGCAGCCGAAACCTCCCCGCTGATGTGGGGAGATAAACGTTTTCATACATGGAATTACGAAATGCGCAGCCAATTCCGGACGAAAGTATTCAAAGTCATGCTTGATGCCGGCTTTACTTGTCCAAACCGGGACGGGACTATTGCCTCAGGAGGATGTACGTTCTGCAGTGCCCGGGGTTCAGGAGATTTCGCGGGCAGCAGGCGGGACGATCATGTTACGCAATTTAATACCATCCGCGACCTGCAGCATAAAAAATGGCCGGATGCCAAATATATCGGGTATTTCCAAGCTTATACCAATACCTATGCCCCAGTTGAAGTACTTCGTGAATATTATGAGGTTATTTTGGAGCAGCCAGGGGTTGTGGGGCTTTCCATCGCTACCCGCCCTGATTGTTTACCTGACGATGTAGTTGAATATTTGGCAGAACTGAACAAGAGGACTTATTTATGGGTGGAACTAGGACTCCAAACGGTTCATGAATCCACATCCGATCTGATAAACCGGGCACATGATACCCAGTGCTACCTCAATGCAGTTGGAAAATTACGGAGACATAATATCCGTATCTGTTCCCACATTATTTACGGACTACCGGGCGAAACACATGAGATGATGATGGATACATGCCGGGCTGCAGCTGCGATGGATGTACAGGGCATCAAAATTCATCTCCTCCACCTGATGCGTAAGACTTCCATGGTCAGGCAATATAAAGAAGGGCTCGTGAAATTCCTGGAGAAGGATGAATACGTCAAGCTGATCGTAGATTCTCTGGAAATCCTTCCTCCCGAAATGATCGTTCACCGCCTTACCGGGGATGCTCCGCGGGATCTGCTGGTCGGCCCTATGTGGAGCCTTAAAAAGTGGGAAGTACTCAATGCCATTGACGCAGAACTTATAAGACGAAATACATGGCAGGGTAAATATTACCAAAAGTAAACAGGAGAGAGCAGGATGGGATTTGTTTCTGTACTTAGTTACGCACATCAGTTAATCCGGCAAAAAGTACAGCCGGGTGAATCCGTAATAGACGCAACAGCAGGTAACGGGGTAGATACATTGTTTCTGGCGAGCCTAGTCGGGCCCTCCGGAAAAGTATACGGCTTTGATATTCAAAAGGAGGCTATCCGGCATACCCGGGACCGCTTAGCACAAGAGCTTCCTTCATCAGCTCTTTATGTTACCCTGATTCAGGATAGCCATCATCGTCTGACCGATTACTTACCCGAGCAAGAACAAGGCAAGATTGCTGCAGCCATGTTCAACCTGGGATATCTGCCGGGAGCCGAAACCCGGACGATAACCCGCCCGGATACTACCCTTCCCGCTCTGGAAGCGGCTCTTGCCTCACTTCGGAGGGGAGGTATCCTTACTGTGGTTCTTTATCCCGGGCACGAAGGCGGACGGGAGGAAGCGGATAAGGTAACCCGATGGGCAGCAGAGCTCCCGCAGAACTTATGCCAGGTACTTGAATACCGGTTCCTGAACCGCAGAAGCGGCTCACCCTACCTCCTGGCTTTAGAAAAAACCGCCAAAATGATATAATGTCAACCGGACATACTTATATATAACAGAAAGTAGGGAGTACGATTGAAACCATACCCTCTAAAATTCAAACCGGACTTTAAAGAACGTGTTTGGGGAGGCAGAGCGCTGGAGCAATTCGGACTGGAGCTTCCCGAAGGACATATTGGTGAAGGGTGGATGATTGCTGACCATCCCAACGGCACTTCTACTGTAATAAACGGGGAGTTTGCCGGGAAAGGATTGGACGAAGTTCGTGAATCTTACGGTGAAATCCTTTTTGGTACCAAGGGCTTTTCCCAAAAAACAGGGCGTTTCCCTCTTCTGGTAAAGCTCCTGGATTGCAATGATGACTTATCCGTTCAGGTTCATCCTAGTGATGATTATGAGAAATTGGCAAAGGGAGAGCTTGGCAAAACCGAAATGTGGTATGTGCTGGATGCAAAGCCCGGAGCCAAAATCATCTACGGCCTCAAGGAAGGCGTTGATCGCGAACAATTAAAAAAGGCAATTGAAGAAGACCGCATTCTGGATTCTTTGCAAGAAGTTTCCGTTCAGGCCGGCGATTCCTTCTACATTCCGGCCGGAACCGTACATGCCCTTGGAGCAGGTGTACTGGTAGCGGAGATCCAACAAAATTCGGATACTACTTACCGGCTGTATGATTATAACCGTCCAGGCCTTGATGGCAAGCCAAGAGAGCTTCATATTGAAGATTCCCTCAATATGGCAGCATATGAAGGTGCCGGAGCAACTCAGATGAAAACGGATCTGAAGCAGGATCAGGAATGGCTGACCATTGCCGAATCCCCTTACTTCCTGGTCCAAAAGGGAAGAGTAAACGGCAAGTGGGAACTGAGTACAAACGCGGAAAGTTTTGTTCTCTTTGTAATTGCCGAAGGCAGCGGCTATATCTCCTGGGCAGACGGTTCCATTGATGCTAAGCGCGGGGATTGTTTCCTTCTGCCGGCTACACTCGGTAAATACTCTCTGGACGGCCATATGACGGTTCTTCGCAGTTTTGTACCTTAACTCTTGCCTTAGCTATTCCCCGGAATGAAAGGACATGCTATCACTCTATAGCCAAAACCTTTTACCTGTAGGCGATGTATTCAAAAATTATGTCTATAGTTTGAGGAGCTCTGTCCCAAAAGTGTTCGTATAAATGGGCCAGTCCCAAATTCCATACGAGAGAACCTCCAATCCACTGACAAAGTGGAGATGGAGGTTCTTTTTCAGCTGAAATTTAACTCTAAGAGGGATCAAAAACCACCAATCAATTTTTGGGGCATCCCATTTTTATGGTTTTATGTTAATTTCAGGGTATACTAAAAGATACACGTCTTCTCCGGTCGGGAAGATTAATATATGATCAGCAAAGTGCTGACGGAATCATTCACTTGGCCTTTATCAAGAAGCCGTGACAGATCGAATGGAAGCTTTTCCAATACCACATGCTTATAAATCTCTTTCTCATTAAGGTGTAATCCATCCGTTGCGCATTCCAGTACTTCTCCAACACGTCTTCCACCCGTTTGATCCTGACAATATCAGTAAAAGGAAGAATCAGACCGGAGTATAAGGATCAAGTTCAGGTACCGTAAGCAGACCATCCTCCGCCCCGAGATCTGAATCAGCAAATTCAGACTGCCATCTGCTGGCCTGCTTACGGATTTGCTCCTCCAGTCTGGCCTTCTCCCGCATCAGAGCGTCCCCATCCCCGTTCTGTTCGCGGATAGCTATATCCAGTGCAGTTTTGTCTTCCAGCATACGAATCATCTGATACAGCAGCATACAGTGATTACCCCCTGCTCAACGAGTTTCTTCTTATTTAAATAAAGCGCTGTCATTTAGTTATAAGTTCAATATTCCCGTTTACAGGAAAACGTATTCACAGAAGCTGTATAAGGAATGACCTGGATGCAATTCCCCCAATCCCGTTTTCGAAAGAAGCTGCAAATCCATCAAAATGAGTAATAACTTTTACGAAAACCGGTAAATACAACTCGGTATCAATCCCCCACGATTCGCCAGACTTTTGCCCAAAATCCGCCAATTTCCTCGAAAACAACCATAAGATTCCTAAACACAAAAACCAAACGATGTCTAATGAATCTGGTTCATCGCCGTTATTCCTGCAGGCTGCGATTATGTAAAGACTTTGTTGATTAATATCTGATTCAGTTTTGATTCTTCGATAGATGAATACAACTGTGAGGTTCGATTGTTCCATATGGAACAAAAAAAACCGACAAGCAGCGGACAGATTTGTAAATAATTCATGGACGATGGCGAATAGGGGGATCAAAGTAAAGCATTTGTTTTAACAGACGGACATGATATAGTAAAGACAAATTCAACCGGACAAGTCCATCTGCAAATGGCTCGCGGAACAAAGATTCATGTAGAAACAGCATATTGCATAGATTATAGACCTGAAAAGTTTTTCAAACGACATAAGATGAAGGAAAATGCTGAACATATATGTCCATTTTCATATGCAGGAAGGAACAAAGATGAAGGAAAATCTGGAATACAATCAACAAAAAGAGCAAACAAATTCTAAAAAACGGGATAAAAAGTGGATAAATCCACAAAATCATGTAAAAAGTGGGGATTTCCCGGGGAATAAAAGAAAAAACCACGACAAACGGAAGATTCGGAAAAAGAAAGATGACCGTCCAAACAGATCCGTCCGTACAGTTTCTTCCGCTGAAGATGTCCGGCCCGGGGATCGCATTGTGGTGACTATTAAACGGATCGGTATAAATGGAGAGGGGGTTGGGTATTACAAGCGAAAAGCTGTTTTTATTCCGGGAGCGATCACAGGGGAAGTAGTCAAAGCCCAGGTGACTAAAGTACAGTCTGGCTATTTGGAAGCGAAGCCTTCAGAAATCGAGAAATCTTCTCCCGACCGCCAGATACCTCCTTGTCCTGTTTTTGACCAGTGCGGAGGCTGTCAACTGCAGCATATGACCTACAGCAGCCAGCTTGCGGCTAAGGAAGAAATCGTCCGTGAGTCATTCCGGAGATATTTGGGGGATAATGCCGGCATCCTTATCCGTCCCATCCGGGGAATGGATCATCCCTGGGATTACCGTAATAAGGCCCAACTCCAGACAGAAGTCCGGGACAGCCGGGTGATAACCGGCTTATATACTCCCGGTACTCATCATCTGGTCGATATTTCCGGATGCCTGGTGCAGGACCCGGTCATTAATCATGTCATGCAGGTCATGAAAGAGATTGTCTCTGAACTTGACATTCCTGTGTATAACGAAAAAAAACGCAGCGGTGTGCTGCGTACAATCGTAGCGCGTGTGGCCAGAAGCACCGGAAAAGTACAGCTCACCTTAATCACCGCTACCCCCTTTCTGCCTAAACATGAGAAACTCGTTTCGGCCGTGCATCAGCGTATGCCGGAGGTGGCGGAGATCGCCCACAATGTGAATCCGGACGATACTCCGCTGGTATTTGGAGAGCGGACAGTACATCTCTCGGGTGAAGACCGTCTGGAGGAAACGCTGGGTCCGCTCCGCTTTGAACTGTCGCCGCGTGCCTTCTTTCAGCTGAACCCTTCCCAGACGGTTCATCTGTATGACTATGTCAAGGAGGCGGCGGCCCTTACCGGCGACGAACTCGTCGTCGACGCCTACTGCGGCACAGGCACGATCGGCCTGTGGCTGGCGCCTTTGGCGTGCGAAGTGCGCGGCATCGAGATCATCGATGATGCCGTGCAGGACGCGCGCCGCAACGCGGAGCGAAGCGGGCTTGGCAATGCCCGCTTCTATACGGGCCGTGCAGAGAAGCTGCTCCCGCAGTGGGTCCGGGAGGGCGTTCGACCCGACGTAGTCGTGGTCGATCCGCCCCGGACCGGCTGCGATGCAGCGCTGCTGCGCGCGATCCTGGCCGCGAAGCCGCCGCGGCTGGTGTATGTGTCCTGCAACCCTTCAACTCTGGCGAAGGATTGCAGGACCTTGCTCGGCGGCGGCTACAGCGCCGAGTGGGTGCAGCCCGTCGACATGTTTCCCCAGACGGCGCATGTAGAGTGCGTAATAAGAATACAGCGAATCGATACCTAGAAATCCTTAGTTTTCAACATTCTGCCCGATACATGATTTTCAAGATGAACGGCAGTGACTTTAAAAATAAGGTATTGATGGATAAGATCGAAAGTTTCAGTGGTATTGGACTTAGAATGCTGCCTATCTGAGGATTAAGATCAGAGATTAAAAAATCAAGAGAACGTTGTTTTAACCCGGCGTTCTCTTTTTATATATACATTTTTTCATGTTAATTATAAGATTTTTGAGGGTAATCCTTGATTTACATACAAGAAACTGAACCCTTATGTGATTGGACAGTAGCGAAGATAAGTCAATGGGACGGAATTAATTTTTTCTCAATTAACTGATCACCACTTTGGTTTTTTTAGGTATGTTTTCATAAATCCATTTTGCATCGGGAATAGCAAGCCTGATACACCCGTGTGACGCTTTTGTTCCTAATTTTTTTGCTTCCTTTTCAATAACTTTCTTATCCTTGGTCATGGGTACGCTGTGAAACAGGAATTCTCCGTGATTCTTCCATGAAACCCAATATTCTCCGCCTTCCTGATATCTTTGGGAGAAAAACCATTCACCTCGTTCAGGTTCTACATAGTATGTACCCTTTGGCGTTGAATTACCCTTTGTTTGATCGAGGCCTGACGAAATAAGCATAGTGTATATTATTTTGCTTCCATTTTTTATATATGCCTCCTGTTTTTGTGTAGACACATCAATCCAGATGGAGTCCTTATTTTTAATGTCAGGATATTCTCCGCCTGAGGGTTTTGTCCAATCTATTTCTTTTTTCTCCGTTTTTGTTCTTACGTTCTTAGGTGTTTCTGTTGATAAGGTTTCCGTCTTTTCAATAGACTTGCTTTTTTCAGAGCTGGCCTTTTCCGTTTTATATATTAATTGTGAACAAGCTGCCATCAGACTAACGGGCAATAGAGCAGCTATCATCAATAATACAATTCGCCGTGTGTGCTTCATATAAAATCCTCCCGCATTTGCAGTCTATAAATCTTCATTATTATGAATTGAATTGTAGCTTAGTCCCTCCGTTTCTGTCAAAACGCAAGGGAAGTCAATTCTAAAAGCTCAACTTCGCATTGTTCAAGTGAGTGGATTCTTTATTATACGTTCAATCTCAAAAGTTGGCCACAAATCAGCGGTAATTCATCAATCTCCATTTAATTATTTCTACTGTCTTGACAAGGGAGCAGTTCACAGTGAATGGTCGGGATATTTTTCATAAAAAAATCTTTTTACAGGATTTTGTCTCCTACAGCCTGGTACCCCGATAGAGGGTTTTTTTTTGGACTTTATTCGTCCCTTATGTTCATGGCACACTTCCTCTGCTAATATAGAAGCAGCTAATGGAACGGAATCTTGTAAAATTTTTGGATCAATCAAACCCAAAAAGTTGAATATCAGATAAACAACTCTCGCCACAATCCTTATTCGAAGGGACGCTCGGCAGAGTGAACCCGGCAGACGAGAAAGTCAGACAGCTTGTTGGCCCGATTTTGGAGAAAGGGGGATACTACTTCGTAGCTGTGGAGGAGGATCAATTAGCAGGGTGGGTACTCGTAGGATCAAGTCAAGACCCGTTCACCGAAAGGAACATTACCATGAGTCTGAAATTGGAGTAGCTTATGACATGAGAAAATTGGACCTCAAAAGGAATCCGGACAAACTCCGAACGGTTTATGATCATAGCAGCCCGGGAATAGGCGTTGAGTCCGGATTAGAAAAAAGGTACCCTACCTGTATGAATATTTTGATTTATGCAAACTACTGGTATAGTGATTAAATAGTGATCAATTTAGAGGAAGGTGAAGTTCTTTGAAAACATTCGATCAAAATTTGGAGAAATATGCGGAACTGATTGTGAAGGTAGGGGTCAATGTTCAACCAGGGCAAGAAGTTTTTGTGGTTGCTAACACGGAAATGACCACTCTGGCCCGTCTTATTGCCCGAAAGGCCTATGAAGCAGGCTCAGCTAATGTTCAAGTGGACTGGAGCGATGAAGCCTTAACGCGGTTAAAGTATGAACATGCCCCGGACGAACTGTTCACCCGGTTTCCTGAATGGGAAGTTGCAAAAAGAGATGCCTTCCTGGATAAAGGAGCCGCTTTTATTTCCATCTCCTCTCCGAACCCGGATTTGCTTAAAGACATAGATCCGAAACGGATCGGAAATTACCAGAAAACAGCCGGAAAGGCACTGGAAAGATTTCGCAGATACATGCAGTCCAACAAAGTCAGCTGGACAGTCGTGGCAGCCGCAACCAAAGACTGGGCGGTTAAAGTATACCCTGATGCAGGTCCGGAAGAAGCGGTCTCTAAGTTGTGGGAAGCCATATTCAAAGCAGTGCGTCTGCACGCAGAAGATCCGGTACAGGCCTGGAAAGAACATGACGCGACCCTGCACGAAAAAGTGAAAATCCTAAACAGCAAGAAGTTCCATAAACTACACTACATAGCACCCGGTACAGATTTAACAATTGAACTTCCGGAAAATCACCTTTGGGTCGGAGCGGGCAGTATCAATGAGAAAGGAATTCCTTTTATGGCGAATATGCCAACAGAAGAAGTCTTTACGGCTCCTCATAAACATGGGACAAACGGCTATGTTTCAAGCACCAAACCCCTTAATTACGGGGGAAATGTGATCGACCGGTTTAAGTTGACCTTTGAGAACGGCCGTATTGTGAAAGTGGAAGCAGAACAGGGACAAGAAATTCTGCAGCAGCTGGTTGATTCGGACGAAGGCTCTCATTATTTAGGAGAAGTGGCTCTCGTTCCACATGAATCTCCCATTTCCCAATCCAATACATTGTTTTTTAATACCTTATTTGACGAAAATGCATCAAACCACCTGGCCATTGGGAGTGCTTATGCCTTTAATTTGGCCGGTGGTCAATCCATGTCCAAGGAAGAATTAGAACAAAAAGGATTGAACCACAGTCTGACACATGTAGATTTTATGATCGGATCTGCTGAGATGGATATCGACGGTATACAGGAAGATGGGACGGTAGTTCCTGTATTCCGTAAAGGAAACTGGGCCATTTAAATCTTTAGATAAATCGTGCAGAAAAAAACGGA